>JBHBEQ010000064.1:0-12614 GCA_041785575.1 Flavobacterium sp. | reverse complement strand
GTTCGATATTATTATCAAACCCACTTTTTTAATCTTTATTTTTCAGAGCTCTTTTGTACTATCTCAATGAGCTTTTATTGGAATCTTTCTATTTTCGCTCCAATTTTTCTCAATCTTTCATCTACATTTTCATAACCTCTATCGATTTGATCGATGTTTTGAATTACACTTACTCCTTTTGCAGAAAGAGCTGCTATGAGCAACGACATACCTGCACGAATATCAGGAGAAGACATATTTGTAGCTTTTAATTGCGATTTAAAATCGTGTCCTATTACTACAGCTCTATGTGGGTCACAAAGAATGATTTTTGCTCCCATATCGATGAGTTTATCTACAAAAAACAAACGGCTTTCAAACATTTTTTGATGAATAAGCACTTCTCCTCTTGCTTGTGTAGCTGCAACTAATATCACACTCAACAAATCAGGTGTAAGTCCAGGCCAAGGTGCATCAGCAATAGTTAGAATTGAACCATCGATATCTTTTTGTATTTCATAACCATTGACGTGAGCAGGAATATAGATATCGTCTTCTCTTCTTTCTATAGTAAGTCCGAGTTTTTTAAATACTGAAGGAATAATTCCCAATTCATCCCAACAAACATTCTTTATTAAAATTTCACTTCTCGTAAGAGCTGCCATAGCAATCCAAGAACCTATTTCAATCATATCTGGCAACAATCTATGATTACATCCAGATAGTTTATCTACACCGTGAATTTTTAGCAAATTAGATCCTACACCTTCTATTTTTGCTCCCATAGAAATCAACATTTTACACAATTGTTGGATATACGGTTCGCAAGCGGCATTATAAATTGTAGTTGTTCCTTTTGCTAAAACTGCTGCCATAATGATATTAGCGGTTCCTGTTACTGAGGCTTCATCTAATAACATATAGGTTCCTTGTAATCCATTTGGTGCTTCTACTCCATAGAAATATTCTTCTTTGTTATATCTAAATGTCGCACCAAGATTTATAAAACCTTCAAAATGTGTATCTAATCTACGTCTACCAATTTTATCCCCTCCTGGTTTTGGTATGTATCCTTTTCCAAATCTCGCCAATAGTGGCCCTACAATCATAATAGAACCTCTTAGAGATTTTCCATCATTTTTAAATTCTTCAGATTCTAAATATTTCAATCGAATATTATCTGCTTGAAAGGCATATTCATTATCGTTTAATTTTTCAATTTTAACGCCCAATTTGCCTAACAATTGAATTAATTTATTGAGATCTAAAATATTTGGAATATTAGAAATAACCACCCTTTCTGAAGTCAATAATACGGCACAAATCACTTGAAGTGCTTCGTTTTTTGCTCCTTGAGGATGTACTTCTCCTTGAAGTTTTAATCCGCCTTCGATTTTAAAAAAACTCATTTGTTGTTATTCGTATTTTTACGGTTGTTTCTATTTTGATTATTGTTGTTTCTAAACTTTTGGTTGTTGTTATTTTGATTCGAATTGAGATTAAACTTGTTGTCTTGTTTTTTATTGATACGAATCAAATCGTTGGTATTGCTCAAATTTTCTTCTTTTTTCAACAAATTAATCTTCCCTCCTGAAAGTTCTAACAAATGCTGAAAAATAACTTCATCTTCCACAGTTTCTTTATTCCAACTCAGATAAGATTTTTTCATATGATTGGCAACCAACATTATTAAGGCTTCTTTCTTTTCTCCTTCTTCTATTTCTAAAACACCTTCTATCATTTTGAGGATATTATTTCCGTAAAAACGATATTTAGGTTCTTTCTGTGGATAGGTAATTTTGTTGGGAACAAGGGTTAAAGTCTCTGAATTTGGTATAGGATAAGGAGAATCTACGTCTAATTTAAATCCAGACATTAAAAATAACTGATCCCATAGCACATGATTGAAATCATCGATATCTCTCAAGTGCGGACTTTTAGCTCCCATAATTTTTATCACTGCATGTGCTGCCTTATTTCTTTCTTCCTTATCTTCAATCGTCGTAATATAATTGATCAAATCTTGTATTTGACGACCGTATTCTGGAATTACCAAAGGTTCTCTCTCTGTATTATATTTTAGTTCAAGACGGTTGTTTGTATTGTCGTATGTCATAGTATTACAATGATATCACCCCTTCTACAGAAGAAATTTGTTTGTACTTTTCAATTATAGCATCTGCATCTTTCATCACTACATTTACAGAAACACTCTTGTAATTTCCATTTTTAGAAACATTATTTGTAATCACTGCCCCCATTCCATCAAATGCAGCTTCTATTGCATCGATTTTATCTTGTTGATTTGGAACTATGAATTTGTATAAGTACTCTAAAGGCCACTTTTTGGTTGTATTGTTTAACTCTTCTTTAAGACGTGCGTAAAATTCTTCTGCTTTTTTATCCATAAATTTTCATTTATCCGTTTACAAATATAACCTATTTGTTGTTTTATTTTTAAATTATCCAACTATACATCCAAACTTGAACCTATTTTTAGGAGATTAAGTTTTTTCCCTTTGATTTCAAATAGATTTATTGCTTCTTCATGATTGATTTTGATATATCCGAAAGTGTCATAGTGGTATCCTAATACATTATTTACTTCTAAAAATTCTGAAGCTATGAATGCATCAGCAACATCCATTGTAAAATTACTTCCCAGTGGTAAAACTGCTAAATCTAATTTTGTGTACATTGGAATTAATTTCATATCAAACGTTAAAGCGGTATCTCCAGCTATGTAAATTGCTTTTCCTTCAGATTGAATAACAAAACCTCCTGGCTGTCCTCCATTGCTTCCGTCTGGAAAACTACTTGAATGAATTGCATTTACATATTTCAATTTCCCGAAATCAAAATCCCAACTTCCTCCGTGGTTCATTGGATGTGTCGTATATCCTTTTGCTGCGTAATAATCTGCAATTTCTGCGTTAGATACTATCACTGCATTTGTGTTTTTTGCAATGGTCTCTACATCTAAGATATGGTCTCCATGGGCGTGCGTAATGAGAATATAATCTGCTTTTAATCGATTTACATCAATATCTTTTGCCAATTCGTTGGCAGAAATAAAAGGGTCTACGATAATGTTCTTACCTGCTGTTTCAATGTGTAGAGTCGCGTGTCCTAAATAAGTTATTTTCATATTTTATTATTTTATTATTACTGCAATACTGATGAGTATACTGATGAAAAATGTTGACAATGCCAATCGTTTTAATTCACTGTCTAATTCCTTTGGAATAGTAGTGTTTTGTACTTTTTTTAAATTTTTAAGTAACGGTATAAATCCAATAATGTAAAAATAGTATATTCCTTTAAAATTTTCAATAATTGCATAGGTGTTAAGTGCAATTATTGCTATGGTAATCAATAAAAAATGATAAACTTTAGCACGATGGAATCCCATTTTCACTACTAATGTGTTTTTTTGCATACGAGCATCATTTTCAATATCTCTCATATTATTCATATTCAGTACTGCTGTACTCAACAATCCTATTGCAATAGCTGGTAAAAATATTTTACCGTTTAATTCGTGTGTATATAAATAATAAGAACCTACTGTACTAAGCAATCCGAAAAATAAAAAAACAAATACGTCTCCAAGACCTTGATATCCATACGCGTTTTGTCCAACTGTATATTTAATAGCTGCTACTACACTAACTATTCCTAAAAACAAATAGATAAATGCTTGTAAAAATTTTTCTGTACCAAAGGAAAAATAAATAACCAAAATACTACTAACTACGGATAGAATAGAAGTAATTATGATAGCCTTTTTCATTGCAGTTGCAGAAATTTCTCCTGATTGAATTGCACGTTTTGGTCCTACCCTATGTTCATTATCTGTCCCTTTAATTGCGTCTCCATAATCATTTGCATAATTAGATAATACTTGCAAAAACAATGTAGTAAGTAGGCAAAGTATAAAAATTACATAAAAATTTCCATTCGTATGTGCCTTAGGATATGCTACTGCCATTCCTAAAATAATTCCTGAAACCGATAATGGTAGCGTACGCAATCGTGCAGCTTTTATCCATTTTTTCATAATACCCATTAAATGTGCTAATGTACGAAATTATCCGTTTTTGAGTCCCCCCTTTTGTCTAAAAAATAGATTTTATTCACAATATGTTTTATTCCACAAAAAAGCCTTTTTGAAAATTCAAAAAGGCAGTATATATCTATTTTTTCAAATCTGGTCTTGTAGGACGAATTTCTATTTTACTTGGTAAGGTTCTTGGGTTCATTTGCAGCATATCAGCTATCATCTGTCCAATATCTTCTGGTTGTATTTTCCATTCATCTTTTTCCGATGGGACATTGCCGTTGAAATGTGATGAAACACTTCCAGGCATTATAGTGGATACTTTTATATTGTATTTTCTCAAATCGAGCATAGCAGCTTGAGTAAAACCTACTACTCCAAATTTACTTGCATTGTACCCTGTACCTTTTTCAAAGAAATTTGTTCCTGCCAAACTTGAAATTGTGATATAGTATCCCTCTGTTTTGATTAATGCATCTAAACTTGCTTTTAGGGTAAAAAAAGCACCAGTTAGATTAGTTGCTATCATTGCATTCCAATCATTTTCTGAAAGTTCATTAATAGGTTTAAAAATACCTACTCCTGCATTTGCAATTACAACATCAATTTTTCCAAACTTTTCTATAATTTTTTGAACTGCTTTTTGTTCGTCTGAAATTATAGAAACATCAGAAACAACTCCTAAAACGTTTGGTGAAATCGATTGTAATTCTAACTCTACCTGTTTTACATCTTCTGATTTTCTTCCACTAAAAGCTACAGTATATCCCTTTTCTAATAAAACTTTAGCTATTCCAAGACCTATACCTTTAGTGCCTCCCGTAATATATATAACTTTATTTTCCACAATCTTATTATAGTATTTATGAAATAACACCTGAACCAATCAATTCATCATCAATATGCCATGATACAAATTGCCCTTGAGTAATTGCTGATTGAGGCGCGTCAAACTCTACAATCATACAATCTTCAAACTGATAAAGTTTTGCTTTTTGCAATGGTTGCCTATAACGAATTCTCGCCATAATTTCCATCGTTTCACCTGCTTTCATTCGCAAATCTTCGCGTATCCAATGTATTTCATCTAAATTAACTTTCAAAGCTTTGCGATACAATCCAGGATGTTGACTTCCTTGCCCTGTATAAATAACATTTTCTTTTGTATCTGTACTGATGATAAACAATGGCTCTGGAGTTCCTCCAACATTTAATCCCTTTCTCTGCCCTATGGTAAAGTAGTGAGCTCCATCGTGTTCTCCTACTTTTTTACCGTCATTAACTTCATAAATTATTGGTGCAGCAAGATATTCTAAACGCTCTTTTTCAGTAGAAAAAGTTGGTGTATTTGCCGAATACATTAGTGAATCTTTAGGAATTTCTACAATAATTCCCTTTTTCGGTTTTAATTGTTGTTGTAAGAACTCAGGTAGTCTTACTTTACCAATAAAACACAATCCTTGAGAGTCTTTTTTATTAGCTGTCACTAAATCATTTTCTTGAGCAATTGCACGAACTTCTGATTTTTGTAAATCTCCTATGGGAAACAATGCCTTAGCAAGTTGTTTTTGTGATAGTTGACATAAAAAATACGATTGATCTTTATTATTATCTTTTCCTGCAAGTAAACGATAGACTTTTTGTCCGTTTACTTCCATCTCATCTTTTTGACAATAATGCCCTGTTGCCACAAAATCAGCTCCTAACTCCATGGCGATATCCATAAAAACGTCAAATTTTATCTCGCGATTACACAATACATCAGGGTTTGGCGTACGTCCGTTTTCGTATTCTTTAAACATGTAATCTACTATACGCTCTTTGTATTGCTCACTCAAATCAACTGTTTGAAAAGGGATACCTAATTTTTCCGCAACCATAAGTGCATCGTTACTATCTTCTAGCCACGGACATTCATTTGATATGGTAACAGAGTCATCGTGCCAATTTTTCATAAACAGCCCAATAACTTCATATCCTTGTTCTTTTAAAAGATATGCTGCCACGCTAGAATCTACTCCTCCAGACAATCCTACTACTACTCTCTTTTTCATTTATACCTTATGCAAATTTGCTACTATTTTTTTATTTGTTTTTTATTTTTCGCTTTAGAAACTGGAACTACTTCTTGTTGTTTATCATTAGCCCAATTTCCTATTTTTATGCCATTTTTATATTCCCCTTCACGGATTATTTTTCCATTAATGTCTCTGTAAATTGCTTTTCCATGCTGCACTCCATCTTTGTAATTTTCTTCTCTAAGTTTTACGCCATTTTCTGCATATTGGTAAGAATATCCGTTTTGCATTCCATTTTTATACACGATTTCTTCAGAGATTTTTCCACTTGGATAATATACCTTTTTCACTCCTTCGATTTGGTCATTGATGTAATATTCTTCACTCATCAATTTCTCTCCTCCTTTGTGAAAAAATTGCCATTTCCCTTCTTTTTTCTTATTCTTATAATTTCCTTCACTGGTTTTTTTCCCATTTTCAAAATAGACAGTGTAAGCATTACCACCTCCTTTTGAAAAATCTCTTGTAGCAATAATCTTCTTCTTCGGTTCATCGGCATAGAAAGTAAATACACCTTGCTCTTGTCCATTCATAAAACTACCTTCGTATCTAAGGTTATTTGTATTTTCGTAATATCCTGTCCACTTACCTTCTTTCTTTCCTTGTGCATTTACCTTGTTTTGTGCATTAGAAGTCAGTATTCCAAGGAAAGCTATTGCCAATATTTTATTTATATGTTTCATAATTATTCCATTTAATATTATGTATTTAGATGTATCAAAAATTAATCCATAAAATACAACGTAAAGATAAAGTATATTTATAATAAAAAAAAACCGATGTGAAATCGGTTTTTTTATTTATCTAATTTTTTCTATTTTGTTGTTGCTGCTGAGCTTGCTCCATCATTTCTTCCATTTTTCGCTGAAATTTGCTTTTTGGACGTTCTTTTGAGCGATTGGTTTCGATGATATTCTTTACTTTTTCTTCTGTAACAATTTTGTTTTTGATTACATACATAATTCCGATTGTAATCACATTTGAAATAAAGTAATATAAAGATAAACCTGAAGCATAGTTATTAAAGAAAAACAACATCATAATCGGAGATATGTATATCATAATTTTCATTATTTGAGACATATCTGGCATTCCTTCCTGTTGTGGTGTTGAAGCTGCTTGATCTCCTGTGGTCATTTTCATATAAACAAATGTTGCTATCGCTGCAAGTATTGGAAACAAACTCACGTGGTTTCCATAGAATGGTATATGGAAAGGAAGCGTGTAGATGCTATCGTATGATGATAAATCGTCTGTCCATAAGAATCCTTTTTGTCTTAAATCAAAGGCTGATGGGAAGAATTGAAATAAAGCATAAAACACTGGTATTTGCACGAGCATTGGAATACATCCTGCCATTGGGTTAATTCCCGCTTTGCTATACAACGCCATTGTTTCTTGCTGTTTCTTCATCGGGTCTTTTTTATACTTCTCATTTATTTCAAGTATTTCCGGACGAACAGCCTTCATCTTAGCTTGAGAAACATAAGATTTATACTGAATTGGAGACATTAACAATCTTACTAGTATTGTAAAAATCACAATAGAGATTCCGTGTGGAATTAAAGTTGTTAAGAAACCAAATAGAGGTACAAAAATAAATTTATTCAACCAACCAAAAATTCCCCAACCCAATGGTACGATTTCGTCTAAATTACGATCGTATTTATTGAGTATTTGATAATCTGCTGGTCCGAAATACATATTAAAATTGTAATTCAATGCACCACCTTTATACACTAAAGGCATAGATGCTGAAAAATCTTTTGTATATAAAGTATCTACTTTTTCGTCTTCAACTAAATTTTTTGAAGATAATTCTGCTGTACTAAATGGTTGATCTGTAAGCAATACCGAAGTAAACAAATGCTGTTTAAAAGCGATATAAGAAACTTCTTTTTCTGTTTCTTTTACTTCTTTGCTTGTATTGCTTAAATAAGAATCTTTTCCTCCTTCGTATTCGTAAACCAATTCTGTATATCTATTTTCATACGATATACTTTTTTCATTTCTGATTGTTTTTAAACTCCAAGATAATTCTGGTGCAACAGCTGGATTTAATACTTGCTCTAGTCCTACTGTTCTCAAACTAAAGTCAATCATATAATCATCTGGCTTGATAAGGTAACGATACTCTAAATATGTGTTTTCAGAAGTTTTCAACTTCATTGAAACCACTTGATTATCTCCCTCTTTGGTCACAGTTGGTTCAAAAAACAAATCTTGTGTATTAAGTACACGATTGTCTTTTGTAGTTAATTTTAAGTTTAAAGCAGAATTGTTATTCTTAATAATCTGAACCAATTCTCCTGAATCTTTATTAATGCGTTTTTGATCTTTTACTTCTAACTTAGAAAGGAAACCTCCTTTATTGGAAAAAGTAAATTCCAACAATTCGTTTTCTACTTTAGTTTCTCCTCCTTGAGCTGAAGCCAATGTACCGCTATAAGCAAAATCACCCAAAGACGCTTTTAAAGCTTGTGTTGCGATTGAGTCATTTGAGTTTGCTGCTACTACTTTTGATGCTACTTCTTTTTGTTGTTCTTTTTTTGATTCCTTTACCTCTTCACTGTTTTGGTTTGAAATCAAAAACCATCCCAGTAGTAAAGAAATCAAAATCATACCTATTAAACTACTTTTGTCTAATTTTCTTTCTTCCATTTTTTATATATACCTGTAGTTAAATTATATAATCTGTTTTTTCTTTGCAGCTGCTTGTACAAAATTCACAAATAAAGGATGTGGATTAGCTACTGTACTTTTATACTCTGGATGGTATTGAACAGCAACAAAGAATGGGTGATTTGGCAATTCTACAATCTCAACCAATTTTGTTTCTGGATTGCGTCCTGATGCTACCAAACCTGCTTTTTCAAAATCTTCTAAATAATAATTGTTAAACTCGTATCTATGGCGATGTCTTTCATTTATCATTGTAGAATTGTAAATATCAAATGCTTTTGTACCTTCTTTAATTTCACAATCCCATCCACCTAAACGCATAGTACCACCTTTGTCTGTAATTGTTTTCTGTTCTTCCATAAAAGTAATTACTGGGTAAGGCGTACTTTCATTTACTTCTGTAGTATTAGCGTGTTGATATCCCAAGACGTTACGTGCAAATTCTATAACAGCCATTTGCATACCCAAACATATACCCATAAAAGGTATATTGTTTTCTCTTGCATAACGAACTGTTTCTATTTTCCCCTCGATTCCTCTTGAGCCGAATCCAGGTGCTACTAATATTCCGTCTAAATTGCGAAGTTTTTCAGCAACATTATTAGAATTTATATGCTCTGAATGAATGCTTACTACGTTTACTTTAGTATAATTTTCAGCACCTGCGTGAACAAATGCTTCTAAAATAGATTTATAAGAATCCTGTAATTCTACATACTTTCCTACCAATCCGATATTTACCGTTTGACGTGGATTTTTCAATCGATGCACAAAATCGTTCCATTTTTTCAAATCTGGAAGAGATTTTTCTGGTAAATCTAATTTTTTAAGCGCAACACGGTCTAGACCTTCTTCCAACATCAAATTAGGCACATCGTAAATTGTAGATGCATCTAAAGATTGGATAACAGCCTCTGGTTTTACATTACAAAATGCTGCTAATTTTTGTTTGATTTCTGAAGATAATTCGTGCTCTGTTCTACAAACCAAGATATCAGCTTTAATTCCGCTTTCCATTAAGGTTTTTACAGAGTGTTGAGTCGGTTTTGTTTTTAGTTCCGCAGCTGCAGAAAGATATGGCACTAATGTAAGATGCACTACAATTGCATTGTTATCTCCTAAATCCCAAAGCAACTGTCTCACCGATTCGATATAAGGAAGTGATTCGATATCCCCTACTGTACCTCCTATTTCCGTAATTACAATATCATAGTCGCCAGATTTTCCTAAAATCTGCATGCGTTCTTTGATTTCATTTGTAATATGTGGAATTACTTGAACTGTCTTTCCTAAAAACTCTCCTCTTCTTTCTTTTTCGATTACAGAAAGATAAACACGACCTGTTGTGACATTATTTGCCTGCGAAGTTGGTACATTCAAAAATCTTTCATAATGTCCTAAATCCAAATCTGTTTCTGCTCCGTCATCTGTAACAAAACATTCTCCGTGTTCATACGGATTTAATGTTCCTGGATCGACATTAATATATGGATCAAATTTTTGAATTGTAGTTCTATAACCTCTTGCTTGCAAAAGTTTTGCTAATGATGCAGCAATAATTCCTTTTCCTAATGAAGAAGTAACCCCTCCAGTTACGAAAATATATTTAGTCTGTTTCATTGTTATTGTTGTGTTGTATTATTTAAACCGAGCAAAATTACAATTAAATATTGGGTTTAGAAAATGAAAAATTGGTTTTTCCACTTTCTGGTATTTTCTCTTACTTATTTTTTGTTTCTAGTAAAATATACATAGCTAAAAAATCCTAAATGCACTATCGAACAAATCATCGATAACTTATACAATACATCTTCCTCTATAAGTTGATTTCTGTATATCAACGCAATAACAGCAAGTAAAATAGCTAAAAAGAATTGCAACAATCCCACAATACGCTTACCTTGAGTGATGGTTTTCATTTTATCAACTGTCATCTTGCTCTTACGCATACCATAAAAATAATAGATATCTAAACCTATAATCATCCAAACCACCAATCGAATCCAAGTATCTAATGGCAAAAACACCATCATAAACAAGCAAATAAAAATTCCTAAAATAGGTACAAATGGCACAAAAGGTGTTTTAAATGCTCTGGGGGCATCTGGCATTGTTTTTCTCATTACTAATATTCCTGCACAAACAAGAATGAACGCAAATAAAGTTCCGATACTTGTCATTTCACCAACAATTCTTCCTGGTAAAAAAGCAGCTAAAGTACAAACCACTATCAGAAAAAACAGATTTGATTTTACTGGTGTTTTGTATTTTGAATGCACTTCAGAGAACATTTTAGGTACAAGACCATCCTTACTCATTGAATAGAATACTCTACTTTGACCTAATAACATTACTAAAATAACCGAAGTATATCCAAATAATATGGCAAAAATAATTGATATATTCAACCAGGAGTAATCGGAAATTACTTTCCCATCTGGCCCTATTTCACCCATTTGCTGAATTGCTATGGCTACGGGTGCAAGATGGCTACTAGCATCATCTCCTGCAAATGAAGAATAATGTGTTACCCCTGTCATAACATAAGCAAATGCAACATATAATATTGTACAAATAAGCAACGAACCCAAAATTCCGATTGGCATATTTCTTCTCGGATTTTTCGTTTCTTGAGCTGCCGTACTTACTGCATCAAACCCTAAATAGGCAAAAAAGACTACCGCAGCTGCTCTAATAACTCCTGAAAATCCAAACTCTCCAAACTCCCCTTGATTTTCTGGAATGAATGGAGTGTGGTTTTCTGGTCGAACATACTGAATTCCAACACCTATAAACACTAATACGATTCCAACTTTGAGGATTACAATTATTGCATTTACAAAAGAGGATTCCCTAATTCCACGCATCAATACCATTGATGAAAACAAAACAATAATTACCGCTGGTAAATTCATAAATCCTCCATCAAATGGTGTATTTATCAAACTAGATGGTATTTGATAACCATATTCACTAAGCATAATATTTAGATAGCCAGCCCAACTCGAAGCAACCGTTGCAGCTCCAACAGCATATTCCAAGACCAAATCCCATCCTATTATCCAAGCAATAAATTCCCCCATAGTGGCATACGAATATGTATATGCACTACCTGCTATTGGTATCATTGACGCAAACTCAGCATAACACAAACCTGCCAATCCACATCCCATTGCTGCAATTACAAATGATAAAATAATCGAAGGACCAGCATAGTTTGCAGCAGCCATTCCTGTTATCGAAAACAATCCTGCTCCAATGATAACACCAACACCCAAAGCCAATAATCCCCAAGCTCCAAGAGTTTTCTTCAAACCATGTTCGCCTGACTCTTTTGCTTCTTCTATTAATGATGTAATAGATTTTCTTGAAAACAATCCCATATTATTTATATATTTTTATTTCTAACTCTATTTACAATTAACAACAAAAATGGCAACAATAACAATATAACCATTTGATAATTAGCTACAACATAACTCATCCCAAATAAAAACATTGATAAAATTCCTCCAAAAGCTCCTCCAAAATGTGCCGTATGCCCTATTCCATCGTTTAATTTTGTCATTCCATAAAGTGAAAAAAGTAGATAGCCTATTCCGAACATATATGCTGGTATAGGAATAGGTATCAAAAACAAATACAAAGACATTTGTGGATATAGAATAATGGCAGTATAAACAACTCCTGTCACAGCGCCTGAAGCACCTACAGCGGAATACCTAGGTTCGTTTCTATGCAAATACAATGTAAATAAACTGCCCGTAAACATACTCATAAAATATATCACGAAATACAAAATACCAAATACTTCC
>JBHBEQ010000063.1:0-4840 GCA_041785575.1 Flavobacterium sp. | reverse complement strand
TTCTCTTTTTGAATAGATTTTTTAAAGGCTAAATAGCTTTTGATTTTTTTTAAACCTCTTTGTTTGTTTATAGGAAATTGATGAAGAGTTCCCGAGAAATTATATCCAATTTCAGAGTGCAAAACATACAAATGCACATCGTATCCCATTTCAGCAAAAGCAAAAGTGCTGTTTGAAACTACACGTTCGAGACCTCCACCATAAAAATCATAAACAACTAATGCTATTTTGTGTTTACTTTGCAAAATCAAATAACTATTCAATATTAATACCACAGATTATGTATGCTCCCCTGGTTTCTATTATTTGTAACTGCTATAATCATAGTAGATTTGTGATAGAAAGCATAAAGTCTGTACAAAATCAGACGTACAAAAATATAGAATTAATCGTTCTAAACAATGGTAGTACAGACAATTCTCACGAAATAATACAGTCTTATTTACAACGTTTTCCAGAGGTAAAATATATAAATCAAAAAGAGGTGTTGCCATTGACTCAGGCATTTAACAAAATGGAGCGTCTTGCAAATGGAGAATATCTCATAGACTTAGCAGCCGATGATGTTATGTTTCCTGATATGGTGGAAAAATTGGTAGAAGCGTATCTCAAAATGCCAAAAGATGTGGGAATTGTATTTGGAAATGCTCAAATTATAGATGAAGAAGGAAACAAATCGACTACACTTTTTGAAACAAATCAACAACAGAAAGTGTTAGACCAAAGATTGCATTATTTTGACTATTCCTTTATGCAAGGAAGTGGAAAAAATATTTGTTCGGTAAGTGCAATGATGAAACGAAGTATTTTTCAGAAATTAGGAGGGTATGACGAAACCTTGTTTTTTGAAGATTTAGATTATTGGTTTCGCTTGGCAAGAGAATTTAAAATTCGTTTCATTGATGAAGTACTGGTTTATAGGCGAGTGGTAAAAAAATCTATGGAAAGCCAAATAGAAAATCGCGAGGAGCACACCCAAAAAATAAATTATTCGTTACTCAAAATCTATAATCAAGCCATTGAATACAATGGAAAATTAGACAACCAACGCTTATTACAACGAATACATTACAGCATGCACCTTTGCATTAAAAATCGAATGGGAAGGATGTTTTTTAGATTTCTTTGGCTAGAAGCCAAATGCAGGGCAAAGATTTGGTTTTCGAAGTGAAATTTATCTATCTTTAACCGTAAAAAACACACTAGTATTGAAATATCTAATAATATTGCTGTTTGTCTGTTCTTGTGTGCAGAAAAACCAATCAACAAGTTTAAAACCTATGGAAAACAAATACAACAATCCTTATTATTCACTTTCCAATCGCGATGTTCTCGAAGTGAGCAATGAAAAATGGCAGGAAATATTACCTGAAGAAGTATATCATATAGTACGAGAAGCAGGAACAGAGTATCCGTTTACTGGAAGATATAACGATTTCGATAGAGTGGGAGAATATCACTGTACTGTTTGCGGAAATCACTTGTTTACGAGTGATGCAAAATTTGCGTCTTCGTGTGGATGGCCGAGTTTTTTTCAAGCAGATAAAGAGGGCGTGATATATAGGCGAGATACCTCGCATGGTATGGAAAGGATTGAAGTACTATGTAAAAGATGTTCCTCTCATTTAGGACACGTTTTTAACGATGGACCTCCACCAACAGGAGTGCGCTATTGTATGAATTCGTTGAGTTTAGATTTTATACCTCGAAAATAAAAGACATAAAAAAAGCCCTATGCGATATTTGAGCGATAGGGCTTTGTTGTTTTATAGATGTTATCTTAAGGGTAAATTCATATTTTTAGGATATTTTACTTGATAGCCAAAACGTATTTTTTTCGATTCGTTTGCTTTCAAATTTACATCCCAAGATAATTTACCAGTTTCAGCGTTGTAGTTGGCACCATCTTTATTCAAAAGTTCTATTTCAATATCTGATTGTGTGCTCAATGGGATTTGATCTTCAAGAGTAATAGAAATACTTTCTTTTTTATTGTTTTTTACAACAATTTCGTAAGAAAAATCTTGTGCTTTTTTCGAAGAAAGCATTTTACTTCCCGATTTGTCTTGTAGTAATTCTCTGCTTACTGATATGTTGTTATCTCTACCTAAACTCAGCGTTAGTTCATCTTTATCTGTGTTTGGTTGCATATGGGTTTTTCCAACAAAGGTGTTGTCAAATATAACGCTTACTTCACCTGCGAGGATATTGTGCTTGGTGTAGTCTTTTATTTTAGCTATGAGAAAAGCACTTGTGTCTAATTTAGGAATAGAAATGTAGTTGTATTCCGCTTCGATATCCGATTCTTTTATCGTAATAGCGTGTTGTTTGTTGTTGCTCAAAATAGTGTAAGGGATATCGATGTTAAATGTCATGTTGAGCTGAGATTCTTCTACATGAGTATATTGATTGATAGATGAAGATTCTAATGCAACTACTTCATCATAAGCAATATTATCATCATTAGCAACAACTTCTGCTTTTCTCATTAAGGACGCCCCCATTGCTTTGCCTTGAAGATTTTTTGCAGGAGAAGATTCGTACAAAAACCAAGGAGATAATTCGGGAGTGTAGGTGTGTTGGTTTGCCTGTCCGCTTGTGAGAGAAAGTTGAATGTTTTTCCAATCGATACCTGTGTTTTGAGAAACTTGTGCTTTGTGATGCATGCGAATAGGAGCATTAATCTTATCTATGCGCATTTCGTAGCTAGGTTGCCAATTGGCAAGATATGTGAGGTACGAAATTTCCATAGGAATTTCTCCAGCTTGGGAACTCATTATATGAACAATTAACTTTCCTTGACTGTTTTTTTCTGAAGTTGTCTGATTAAAAGAAAGTTTGTTTTTTAATTCTTTAAGAGTTTCGTTGAGTTCCTTTTTTTGAAGTTCTAATTTGTTGATGTTATTAGAGATAGATGCTCTGTTGGTTTTGTAAAAATCTAATAATTTGGAAAGCTCAGCAACGGAAAAATTATTCGATTCCGACATAGATTGGTTTTTGTCGAGTAATTCGATGCTTTTGCGTTCCGTAATTAGTTGGTTTTCAGTTTCTGCTAATTCTTTTTCAATTTTTGTTATCTGTTCTTTAACAGGTTTTACAAGGGGAGAATCTTGATTGTTATCATATTCTTCCACGTAAGCATTGCTGTATTGAACCGACATTACCGTTACGTATTTCGGAACTTGTAGTTGTACCGTGTTTTCGTTGAGGTAATTCGCTACGTTTGTAATGACTATCTCCGATGTTCCACTCGGTATTTTAGCAGAGGTTTTATGTTTGAGTTCTGCTCCATTAGAATACACTCTTGCAGCTGTAATTTTAGCTTGTGTGAATATAGGTTTTTGAGCAAACGACGCTATACTACAAAGTATAGTTATAGGCAAAATGAGTTTTTTCATAGAAAATAAGTTTGTTAAATTATTTATATTTATCCGAACAAATCGCGTACCAATTCTTCGATTTTTGAGACAAGAATTACTTCAATTCTTTCAGAAGAATAGGAAATTTTGTTGTATTTAGAGACGAATATTTTAGAAAAACCAAGTTTTTCAGCTTCTTGAATACGCAAATCTATTCGTTGAACGGGGCGTATTTCCCCAGATAGTCCAATTTCACCCGCAAAGCAAATATCTTTTGCTATAGAAATATCTTCATTAGACGATAATATAGCACTCACAACAGCTAAATCAATCGCAGGATCATCTACTTGTATTCCGCCCGTGATGTTGAGGAAAACGTCTTTAGTTCCCAATCGAAAACCAACTCTTTTTTCCAAAACGGCTAAAATCATATTCAATCTCTTCAGGTTGTATCCCGTTGCACTTCGTTGAGGTGTGCCATAAACAGCTGTACTAACTAATGCTTGTATTTCTATCATCAAAGGGCGCAATCCTTCTATGGTAGAAGCAATAGCTGTTCCGGAAAGTTCTTCTTGACGTTGAGAAAGCAAGATTTCCGAAGGGTTAGAAACTTCTCTTAAACCATTGCCTTGCATTTCATAAATACCTAATTCGGAAGTAGAGCCAAATCGATTTTTCAAAGCGCGCAAGATGCGATAGATATGGTTTCGATCTCCTTCGAATTGCAATACGGTATCAACCATGTGTTCTAATATTTTAGGACCAGCGATATTGCCTTCTTTGGTAATGTGTCCAATCAGTATCACAGGAGTAGATGTTTCTTTGGCGAATTTAATGAGTTCGGCTGTCGTTTCTTTTATTTGTGAAATACTTCCCGCTGAAGCCTCGATGTAATCGGTATGTAAGGTCTGAATAGAATCAATGATTAATATATCTGGTTCTATTTCTTCTATTTGTTTAAAAATGTTTTGTGTGTTTGTTTCGGTAAGAATGTAACAACTGTTGTTAGAAGGGTCTATACGTTCGGCACGCATTTTTATTTGCTTTTGACTTTCTTCTCCTGATACATATAAAACTTTATAAGGTAATTTTAATGAAAGTTGTAGAAGCAATGTACTTTTTCCAATACCTGGCTCTCCACCTAATAAAGTAACCGAACCCGGAACGAGACCACCTCCTAAAACACGATTGAGCTCCATATTATTAGTATTCATTCGTATCTCTTTTGTGCTGTCTATTTCACCTATAAGTAGAGGTTTTGATACTTTTCTAATACCCGTACTAGATTTGGTTTGCCAAGCAACTTTTTCTTCTTTTTGAATTACCTCTTCAACAATAGTATTCCATTGTTTACACGAAGTACATTGTCCTAACCATTTAGAGAATTGAGTGCCACAAGACGAACAAAAAAATGCTGTTTTTACTTTTGCCATATATTTTGTATTTCTAGGATAAAAGTACTATTGACAATATCCCTACAC
>JBHBEQ010000062.1:0-14270 GCA_041785575.1 Flavobacterium sp. | reverse complement strand
GAGTCTATTCCAAGTATGTATGGAATGAATCGTATATTAAAAGAGATTGGTTGGGCTGCGGTAGCTGTTGATGGTTTTATTCCACCTAATGCATTTATGGAATTTCAAGCCTATAATGTATTAGTTATTGCATCTGATATTCGTCAGTTAGAAAATATAGAATATACACCAGCTCCAGATATTATCCACGAAGGAGCAGGACACGCACCAATTATTGCTAATCCTGAATATGCTGAATATTTAAGACGTTTTGGAGAAATAGGTTGTAAAGCTATTTCGTCAGCACACGATTATGAAGTATATGAAGCAGTTCGTGCTTTATCAATTTTAGAAGAAGCGGAAGATACACCTGAAGAGGAATTAATTAAAATTCGTCAGAAAGTAGATGAACTTCAAAACAAAAAGGTAGTGCCGTCGGAAATGGCACAAATTAGAAATCTGCATTGGTGGACTGTAGAATATGGACTTATAGGTACGATAGAAAATCCTAAAATATATGGTGCAGGTTTATTGTCTTCTATTGGGGAGAGTGAGTGGTGTATGACCGATCAGGTGAAGAAATTACCTTATACTATAGAGGCGGTAGAACAAAGTTTTGATATCACAAAACCACAGCCTCAGTTGTTTGTAACTCCAGATTTTGCTCATCTAAATATGGTTTTAGAACAATTTGCTAATCAAATGGCTTTGCGAACAGGAGGTTTAGAAGGGATTCGTAAACTTATTGAATCAAAAGCGATAGGAACTATAGAGTTGAGTACAGGTCTTCAGGTTTCTGGGGTATTTTCTAATGTTATTGAACACAAAGGAAAACCTATTTATTTCCAGACAACAGGTAAAACAGCACTTTCTTACAGAGAAAAAGAATTAGTAGGACATAGCACAGAATATCACTCTGAAGGATTTGGAAGTCCAATTGGAAAATTGTTGAATATCAATCTTACAATAGAAGATATGTCGCCTCGTGATTTACAAGCGTATGATATCCACGAAGGTAAACGTGTCGTATTAGAGTTTGAAGGAGGAGTAAAGGTGGATGGAGAAATTATTACAGGTACACGTAATTTAAGAGGAGAGATTATCTTGATTCAATTTAAAGATTGTACGGTTACTTATCAAGATCAAGTGCTTTTCCGTCCAGAATGGGGAATTTACGATATGGCAGTTGGTAAAAAAGTAATTTCGGCATTCTCTGGACCTGCGGATTACAATAGTTTTGACATGATTACTCACGTTCCAACAACGAAAACAATTAAGGCTAAGAAAACAGAAGAAAGAGAGCGTCTTGAAAAATGCTATCAAGATGTACGCGATTTTAGAGAGAAGAATGCTGATGTAGATTTGAATAAAGTGTTGGAATTGTTAAAATCTGATTTTCCAAAAGATTGGTTGTTGACAGTAGAAATTATCGAAATGGCAAACAAACACCAATTAGGTGCATTGAAAGAAAATGCAATGGAGCATATTAAGAAAGTAAGGGAAAATCGTCCAGAAGTTAAACATTTAATAGACTATGGACTTGAACTTATTTTGAAGAACTAAAAAGGTGTTCTGGAGTAAATATTAAAAAAAAGAGGTTGTCTAAAAATTCATAGACAACCTCTTTTTTATTTTTAAACTCTTACAGTCCAATTAAAAATATCGTCTGTAAGTTTATTTTGAATTTTAGTAAGTGTATCCTTTAGTTTTAGAGCGTAAGAATCTTCGTCTGCAATTTCTGGCAATTGGAAAAAGTCGTCTTTGTATTGGAACGCTTCAATTTGATTGATAACAGCAGCTGTTCCTGCACCAAAGATTTCCTTAAGATTACCTTCTTTAGCAGCAGCAATTAATTCTTCTACTAATACAGTGCGGACTTCTACTTTGTATCCTAAGTGTTCTGCAAGTGCAATAAGGCTTTTTCTTGTAACGCCATCTAAGATACGATCAGAAGTTGGGGCAGTAAGAATGGTATCGTTGATTCGGAAAAATACGTTCATCGTACCCGATTCTTCTAATTTTGTATGGGTAGCATCATCTGTCCAAATTACTTGATTGAAACCAGCTTGTTGAGCTAATTTAGTTGGGTAGAATTGAGCAGAGTAGTTTCCAGCAGCTTTAGCAGCTCCGATACCTCCATTTGCTGCACGGCTAAAATAATCTGCTATTTGTACTTTGATTTTTCCTGAATAGTAAGATTTTGCTGGTGAAAGTAAAATACAAAATAAAAATTCAGAAGAAGGACTGGCAATTACACCAGGTTCTGTTGCAATCATAAAAGGACGTATGTAAAGCGAATTACCTTGCCCTTTGCGAACCCACTCTTTTTCTATGTTTAATAAAACTTTTAATCCACCAATAAAACGTTCCTCGTCAATTTCTGGCATAGCCATACGTATAGCTGACTTGTTAAAACGAGCAAAGTTTTCATATGGACGAAATAACCAAAGTTGGTCTTGTTCGTCTTTGTATGCTTTCATTCCTTCAAAAATCGCTTGTCCGTAGTGAAAAACGCGTGCAGAAGGGTCTAATTCAATTTTTGCGTAAGGTTTGATTTCCATTTGTTGCCATTCACCGTTTTTATACGCACAAGTCAACATATGGTCTGTGAATTTTTCACCAAATTTTATATTGTCAAAGTCAAAGGTGTCTATTTTAGATTTGTTTACCTTTGTGATTAAAATATCTTCAATGATATCTGTTTCCATAGTATAATTAATATTAAAGTCTGTTTTTTCGTATTGTCGCAAAAGTATCAAATCTTTCTCAAAAAAGAGTTTTGATTGTTAATTATTTTCTTTGCATTTGATTTTTCTCTTGAGATAATTAAATGAAGTTTTTGCAAAACACAGTTGTGTTATGGCAATATTGCTTTAGAATCTGAGTATATTTGTGAAATGTCTAATGAGATGTATTATGTACAATAGAAAAATTATTGAAACAAAGGATGGTTCTTCTTCTATTTATGTAGAAGAGTTAGGAGAAACATTTCATTCTATACACGGAGCAATACAGGAAGCAATGCATGTTTATATTCATAATGGTTTGCAGTATTGCTTGGATAACCAACTATTAGAAATAGAGATATTGGAAATGGGGTTTGGAACAGGACTCAATGCTTTTTTAACTTGTTTACAGTCTATAAACAAGCAGGTGAAAATACATTATACTGCTATAGAGGCATATCCGATAAAAAGAGAAGAATGGAGTCAGTTGACTTATCCTACTACAGAAAAAGAGTTGGAAATATTTCAAAAGCTACATACTGCAGGGTGGAATAAACCTGTGGAAATTCATTCAAACTTTATTCTTACTAAAGTAAAATCTACATTTGAGCAGTTTGAAAGTGAAAATACATTTGATTTGATATACTTTGATGTATTTGGATATAATTACCAACCTCATTTATGGTCGGAAGAAATATTCCAAAAAATGTATAATGTATTGAAAACAAATGGTGTTTTAGTAACTTACGCTTGTAAAGGCGTGGTAAATAGAACGATGAAATCGGTTGGTTTTGAAGTGAAAAAACTTGCAGGTCCACCGGGTAAAAGAGAAATGACAAGAGCAGAAAAAAAATAAATAATTTATGAATTCCAAACAACTACAGCTCAGAAAACACAAACGAATAGCTACTTCATTATTTCTTTTGATGGCAGTAGTGTACTTTTTGATGGCTTACTTAACAAAGGATAATCCCAGTGGTTGGAAGATGTATGTAAAAGCATTTGCAGAAGCAGGTATGGTAGGTGCTTTGGCAGATTGGTTTGCAGTAGTGGCCCTTTTTGGATATCCGTTAGGACTCAAAATTCCACATACCAATTTAATTGAAAATAGTAAAAATAGCATAGGAAATAACCTTGGAAGTTTTGTGTCAGAAAATTTCTTAACTCCAAAGGCAATACGACCTTATGTAGAAAGGTTAGACGTTGTGAAATTTTTAAATATATGGCTTTCTAAGGATAAAAATATAGATTTGGTTTTGTATCAAATTCAAAATATTATTGGAGATATTTTAGTGAAATTAGATGATGAGAAAGTTTCTGAAACGATTTCTAAAAAAGCTATTGAATGGATTGAAGAAATAAAATTAGAACAATGGGCATCTAAAGGAGTACATTATGTAGTGAACAACAATGAACACAATAAACTTGTTACTAAATTGATTCCTAAGGTGATGGATTATGTAAATAACAATTCAAAGGTTATTTACGATGCTGTAATAGATAAATATCCAATTTTAGCGATAGTAGGAGGTGAAACAGTAACTAACCATTTAGTAGCAGGTATTTCTAATTATCTTGCAGAAGTAAAAAACAATGAAAATCACAATTTGCGTCAAGAGATACCCCTTGAATTAAAGAATTTGGCAAATGAATTTGTCTCAAATCCAGAGTGGAAAGATAAGTTTTTGCATATAAAACAAGAATTTATTTCTGAAGAAAATATGCAACAACACATATCTAAAATATGGAATAATTTGAGAAAAGAACTTCTAGATAATTTACATAATGAAGAGTATTTTATCCATAAATTTTTGAAAAAAAATATAAAGAGAATAGCGGATGAAATGTCTGAAAATGTAGAACTTCAATATAAAATAAATGGTTTTGTAAAACAATTTATTTATAGATTAGCTTTAAAGAATATTTCAGAAGTATCTAACATTATAAGTAAAACAGTAGAGAAGTGGGATGGGAAAGAACTTAGTGAAAAATTAGAGCTAGAGGTAGGAAAAGATTTACAATTTATACGTATAAATGGTACCCTTGTAGGAGGTTTTGTAGGGTTACTTATTTATGCAATTACACATTTATTCATATAAAACAGCTATGAACAGAAGAAAATTTTTTAAGACAAGTGCATTATCTGCAGTAGGTACTGCTATATTAAACCCATTTGAATCAACAGCTTCAACATTAATACAAGAAGAAGTATTTCGTAATAAAAAAGCTAAAAACATCATCTTGATGGTGAGTGATGGAATGAGTTTAGGAACTTTAACTATGGCTAATTTATATAGCAATAGAATATATGGAAAAACTACTAATTGGATAGATTTATATGAAAAAAATATAGTTTCTAGAGGGTTGATGGATATGGCATCGGCAAATTCGATAGTTACAGATTCTGCAGCAGCGAGTTCGTCTTGGGGATGTGGTTTTAGGGTAAACAATGGCTCTGTAAATATTAGTACCAATGGAGAAGAATTAATGCCAATAGGACAAAAATTTAAAAGAAAAGGTAAAAAAGTAGGGGTGGTTACTACCGTTACAGCTACACACGCAACACCTGCAGGTTTTACCGTTTGTATGAAAAGACGTAACAACCAAATGGAAATAGCAGAGGAATATTTAAAGCAAGAGTATGATGTAATTATGGGTGGAGGAGATAAATATTTCAGTTCTTCAGGTCGTGAAGATAAAAAAGATCTCTATGCTTTATTTGAAAAAAAAGGCTACAAAATTTGTAAAAACAAAAAAGAATTGATTGAAAATGCAAGTAATAAGCCATTGCTTGGGATTTTTGATGAAGATGCACTTCCATATTTTATAGACAGAAAACATCAGCCTGAATTACAAGAAAAAATTCCAACCTTGGCAGAAATGTCTATAGCAGCAATCAACCAAATGAAAGATCATCCAAAGGGGTTTGTATTGCAGATTGAATCAGGGAAAGTGGATTGGGCTGCACACGCAAACGACGCAGGTACTTTGATTTACGAACAGTTACAATTTGACGATGCAATTAAAGCTGTTATGGATTTCGCAATTCAGGATAAAGAAACACTGGTTATTATTACCACAGATCACGGAAATGCAAATCCTGGTGTGATGTATGGAAAATCTGCTAATCAGAATTTTGATTCTATTTCTCATTGGAAACAGTCAAACGAACGATTGCTCAATTGGGTAAATCCTCAAACAAAGTATCAAGAATTGATAGATTATGTAAAACATCAGCAAGGAATAGTACTGAATGAAGAAAATGCAAAATCAATAAAAGCGTATTACGAACAAATAGAAAAGAATGAAGAAGGTGTGTACAATTATAAAAAACTTCCATATCATTTATTTTCTACAATTCAAAAACAGTACAATTCTGTAGGATGGATATCTATGGATCATTCGGGAGATTATGTAGAAATAGCAATGTTTGGCCCAGGGCAGTCCAAACACAAACCCTTTATGAAAAATACCGACTTGCATTATTTTATGCTCAATGCTGCAGAAGTTGAAAATAATTTTTAATTTTAAGATGTTGCAAATAAGATAGTTGATTTTTTTTATGGATTTTTTTTAAAAAAAATGATGAAAATATTTGTGGAAATAAAAAAGCTGTTCTATATTTGCACTTGCAAAACGATAGGTAATCTATCCTGGAGAAATGGCAGAGTGGTCGAATGCGGCAGTCTTGAAAACTGTTGACTGTAACAGGTCCGGGGGTTCGAATCCCTCTTTCTCCGCAATAGGTCGGGAAGATACTCAAGCGGCCAACGAGGACGGACTGTAAATCCGTTGGGAAACCTTCGCAGGTTCGAATCCTGCTCTTCCCACAAAAGCAATACTTTTATAAGTGTTGCTTTTTTTATATAAATTTTTTTAGTAGAAATATTCTCTTTGCATAGAAAGTAAATTGGCAATAGGTTTTAATCAGGTGTTTGATATTAAAGATTTTATTGTGCATACAATCACTTGATTAATAATTTTGTTGAAATAATATAGTTGTAAAAACATCTCAAAATTTTCTAAGTTTAAAGTGTATTCATTGTTAAAAAAAATAAAATCTATTTACTAAATAAATCTTATTTTTTTTTTCATTCTTATTTTATTTATAATTTATTTGTTTAACTTTACGGAAAACAATACACTATGAAACAGAAGTATCTTTATATATTATTGCTTAGCTTTATGAGTATCTTGGGATATTCTCAAGAAAAATCAATAGAAGGATTGCAAATTTATCCTAATCCTACAACAGATCAGCGAGTGTTTATCAACACAGAATCTTTTAATGTAAAAGAAATAGAAGTGTATGATTTGGTTGGTAAAAAAGTGTATTCAGGAAGTAGTAACTCAAATGCAATAGAATTAAAACTTCACCATTTAAAGGCAGGAGTGTATTTGATAAAAATAAAAGAGGGCGATGTAGTTGCTACACGTAAATTGATTTTAAAATAGGGAAATTTAAATTAGAAATTCTTTTTTTTGAAATTGATGAAGCATCTTTTGGTTTTTAGGTTTTCTGCAATGGGTGATGTTGCGATGGTTGTTCCCGTTTTACAGCAGCTTCGAAATACATACCCTAATTTGCAGATAACAGTTGTTTCCAAGCCTTTTTTTAGACCAATATTGGAAAGTGTGGAAGGTGTGCATTTTGTAGAAATCGATACAAAAGGAAAACACAAAGGTTTTTTTGGGCTTTTTAAGTTGTTTCAAACACTAATAAAGTTAAAACCTGATGCAGTAGCCGATTTTCACAACGTTTTACGTACTAAAATACTGCGAGCTTTCTTTACTATTAATGGGGTGAAAGTAGCCTTTACAGATAAAGGTAGGAGAGAAAAAAAAGAACTTACACGCTCAGAAAATAAAATTTTCAAGCAATTGAAAACTATGCACGAACGCCATGTAGATACTTTAAGTGCATTGGGCTTGAAAATACAACTTGGAAAGCATTCCGTTGTTCCCCAAAAAATGGAAACTCCTTTAATTCAAAATACATTTGGAGTAAAAAAAAATAATTGGATAGGAATTGCTCCCTTTGCTCAATATGTTACTAAGATTTATCCTCGTGAATATATGAGTGAAGTGATAAGAGTTTTATCTGATAAAGATGTGCATATATTTCTTTTTGGCTCAAATCAAGAATTAGACAAGTTAGAGGATTTAAGACAAGGGAAAGATAATGTGTATATAGTTTGTCAGCAATTAACATTTGTTCAAGAGCTTCAGCTTATTCAGCAATTAAATCTTATGTTGTCTATGGATTCTGGGAATGCGCATCTTGCGGCAATGTACGGAATCCCAACAATTACAATTTGGGGGCAAACACATCCTTTTGCTGGTTTTGCGCCATTTGGGCAACCAAAGGATTATTGTCTTACTCCTGATGTACAGAAATATACATTAATTCCTACCTCTGTTTACGGTAATAAAAATGTAGAATCTTGCGCAAGGGTAATGTATGATATTGCACCAGAAAAAGTAATCAGAAAAGTAGAGGAAGTATTAGATTTGGAGTAATTATTTTTTGTAAAAATTTATCGTTTCAATAATAGTTTCAATTTCCATAAGGATATCTCTCTTTTTTTGAAAAGGAGCATTTACATACCCTTCGATAAATAAATAACGTTGATAATAGTTGTCATCGATAATAATCGATAAAAAAGGGCCGTCCATAAAATCAAGGTGCATACGCCAATTTCCTATAACACCATATATGGGAAAATCTTGCAAAGTAGCATCAAAAAAAACAGGAGGAGTAATGTTTTGAGTGAGCAAGTAAGAACCTGGGTAATTTCCTTTAATGTGTTTTTTCGTTACAGAATCTTTTGCAACTATTATATCTGATTCAAATATTTCAGGATTTCCTTTGCGTATCTGTTTGTGAGGTACCTCGTATATCATTAAGTTTACATCTCCTGATTCTAATGGTTTTTGATACCAAACAAATCTTTCTGTTGATTGTTTTATTAGTTTGTATGTAGCAGGTATATCTATGGTACAAGCAAACAATCGGGTGATGTTTTCAGTATTGTTTAATGTTTCTTTGGTTAATTCGTTGTATGTTTGATCAAATTCTAAATTTTGAATAGTGTTTACTATAGAATCTGATTGACGCATAAAGGTGTTGATTAGTTTTTTAGGCGAATCTTCACGTATGAAAAAAATATTTTGAGGAGTTGCGTAAAAGTTTTTTTCTAATTGAAATTGGTGCTTTTCATTTTCAGAAAAAACAATAATATTTCTAAATTTTTGAAATTTAGAATTAAATATTTGTGGAGCAAGTTGGATTATATCAAACAAGGGTTCTTCTCTAAATAATCCCTCTAATGGGGTAGCTAAAACCTCGCGAATACTGTCGCCGACTTGTCCTTTCCAAAGTTCCGAATTGATTACTACAACTACATTGTTTTTTTTTCCCCAAGAATTTTCTATTTTTTCCACATCAGAATTCTCTTCTTTACTGTTGCAAGAAAAGAAGAGGCTAAAAAAGGATAGTATGAGTAATGTATTTTTCAAAAAAAATAAAAAAAAGAGGAGATGCTGAGTCTCCTCTGCTTTATGATGTTATTCTAAAATTGCAGCAATTCCAGGTAATGTACGTCCTTCAAGCATTTCAAGCATTGCACCACCACCAGTAGAGACATAACTAACTTGTTTTTCTAATCCAAATTGTTTTACAGCAGCAACAGAATCACCACCTCCTACAAGTGAAAAAGTACCATTTGCAGTAGCTTCTGCAATTTGTTTTCCAAGTAAAATAGTTCCTTCAGCGAATTTTTCCATTTCAAAAACACCAAGAGGACCATTCCAAAGGATGATTTTAGAGGAAGCGATTACAGGTTGTAATTTTTTAATAGTTTCAGGACCAACATCCAAACCTTGCCATCCGTCAGGAATTTGGTTTACATCTACAATTTGTGTTTCAGCATCTTCTGCAAAACGATTTGCTGCAATAACATCTACAGGTAGATGAACAGTTACATTTTTAGCTTTAGCTTTTTCTAAAATTTCTAATGCTAAATCTAATTTATCGTCTTCACAAATAGAATTTCCTATGTTTCCACCAAGAGCTTTGATGAAAGTGAAAGTCATACCTCCACCTATAATCATATGGTCAATTTTATCTAAAATATTTTCGATTATCGTGATTTTAGATGAAACTTTAGAACCTCCTAACACTGCTGTAACAGGTTTTTCTGTACTATTAAGAACTCGGTCAATGCTTCTAATTTCTTTTTCTAAAAGAGTTCCGAAACATTTGTTTTCTCCGAAAAACTCCGCCACAATTGCAGTTGATGCATGGGCTCTGTGAGCAGTTCCGAAGGCATCGTTTACGTAGATATCTCCGTATGAAGACAATTTTTTAGCAAAATCTTTGTCTCCTTTTTCTTCTTCGGCATAAAAACGCAAGTTTTCTAACAAAATAATGTCTCCAGGCTTTGCATTTTCAATAACACTTGTTACTTTATCTCCGATGCAATCTTCAACAAATTGCACCTTTTTTCCCAAAACCTCTTCCGTTTTAGAAACAATATGTCTTAAAGAATATTTGTCCTCAAAACCTTTAGGTCTTCCTAAGTGCGACATCAATACAAGAATACCTCCATCGTTCAGTATCTTTTCAACTGTAGGGATTACAGCAGTGATACGATTGTCGTCAGTAACGTTAAAATTAGCATCAAGTGGTACATTAAAATCTACGCGAACTAGTGCTTTTTTGTTTTTAAAATCAAAGTCGTTTAGTGTTTTCATCTCAATTCGTAATATAGCTACAAATATAATAAAAAAACGTTTTTAATGTTGCTTAGTTTTGATTGTTTTTGTTGTACAATAATTACAGAAAATTCCTTGATGAATCACGCAATTTTTGAGATTAAAAGTTAAGAGATAATAAGAATGATGGCTTATTTTATCGTTTTTTTTAGAATATAGTTATTGGCTTTTTACTATATTTGTGTTTCATAATAATAGTACAATGGAAAACGGAATTTATGCACATTTTTTCACTCCAAAAGGTGAAATATTAGTAAAACTTACACATGAATTAACTCCAGGAACGGTTGGGAATTTCGTGGCGTTAGCAGAGGGGAATTTAGAAAACAAAGCACGTCCGCAAGGAAAACCATACTACGACGGACTGAAGTTTCATCGTGTTATTTCTGATTTTATGATTCAAGGGGGAGACCCTACAGGAACTGGATCTGGTGGTCCTGGATATAAATTTGATGATGAATTTCACCCAGATTTAAAACACGACAAGCCAGGGGTATTGTCAATGGCTAATGCTGGGCCAGGAACTAATGGATCGCAATTCTTTATAACTCATATTGCTACACCTTGGTTGGATAACAATCATACAGTTTTTGGGCACGTGGTAAAAGGACAAGAAGTTGTAGATGCAGTAGAACCAGGTGATACAATGGATAAAGTGGAAATTATCCGCGTTGGAGAAGAAGCACAAAAGTGGAATGCAGTGGAGGCTTTTAGAAAATTTGAAGGAGCTAGAGAAAAACGAATCCAAGAAGAAAAAGCAAAAATGGAAGCAGAATTGGATAAAGTAGCTGCAGGATTTCAAAAAACAGAAAGCGGACTTAGATACCAAATCATCCAAGAAGGTACTGGGAAAAAAGCACAAAAAGGAAATAAAGTTTCGGTTCATTACAAAGGCGCTTTAATTGATGGCAGAGAATTTGATAATTCTTATAAAAGAAAATCACCTATTGAATTTAACGTTGGAGTAGGCCAGGTAATCGAAGGTTGGGATGAAGGAATTTTATTGTTAAAAGTAGGAGATAAAGCTCGTTTCGTGATTCCTCCTCATATCGGATATGGTTCGCGTGGAGCAGGTGGTGTAATTCCGCCAAATGCTATCCTTGTGTTCGATGTTGAACTTATGGATGTAAAATAATTAATAATTAAAGATGTTGAAAATACTTACGGTTCTTTTTTGTCTGTTTGCATCTGTTGCCAATGCTCAAATGAATGCATTTCAAATGCATTGTGGGTATGATTTTACTTCTTATATTGTAGTGTTTCCTCACGAAGATGGAAAGGAGCAAATTATTGATGGTTTGCGTATTACAATATCTACAAAAGGTGGAAAAGATGTAATTAACGTAAATAATTCATTGAGTTGGTCAAACGCAAATAAACCAATGGTATTTACTCGAAATTACAAGATTGATGACAAGAATAATAAGGTGAGTATAGACGATATGAATGCAAAATGGTTTTATTATTTTGCTCAAAATCACTATTTGCTTTCTGTTTCAAATACTTTTCCTGCAGATAATTTCTTTTTGAAAATTGAAGATATAGACGGAGAAGAAAACGGAGGTCATTTTCAAACACAAATAATTCCATTAGCATCATACAATATGTATATTTTATGTTCGTCAGAAGAACGTACTAAAGTGGTTCAATTTGGACGTAAAATGAATAAACCAATTGATGTTGTGATGGAAAAAATAAAGTAAATATTTACACTTACTAATAAAGGCTGTCCAAAACTATTCGGACAGCTTTTTTTATAGAATAATATAGATGTTTTATAAATTATCTATTTTTGCAAATCTTAAATGTAATATATGGTAATCACTGGATATATAGAAAGTATCACACCTTTTACTTATGAAAAAGAAGGTAGAAAGCTCACAAAATATCATATTTTGGTGTGTTATTCTTTTTATGGTGTGATTCATCATATCTTATTTACGGCTACCAATCAATTAGAAATTCCAGATGAGATAGAAGAACTTTTTCACTTCGATTTTCAACCAATTACAAGATATATTCACGGTAAGGTTTTTACAGATTTTTATCTTCACAATGTAACTAAAGCTATACGAATCTCCGATCAACACGATTTTATGCTCATAGAAACTACTGTTCAAAAACAAAATATGCACGTATTGAAAACGGAACAAATTAAGGAGCGTACTAAAGTTACAGTAGAAATTGTTTTAGCTGATGGTACTATTTTACACGCTTTTTACTGGAAAAATAATAAATATCTCGATAAAATAGAAGGACATTCTTGGTTGCAAATATGTTGTAAAAGCCTACAGTACAAAGACAAATGGATTAATAATATGGAAGTTTGGCGAGCAATGAAAAAGAACTCTTTTGTAGGAAGTATATTGTAATTACAAAAGAGCTTTGATTGCTAATTCGTAAGATTTTAATCCAAAACCTGAAATGACACCTATACAAACAGGTGAAAGAAAAGAATGTTGTCTGAATGATTCGCGAGCAAATACATTGCTGATGTGAACTTCTACTACAGGAGAAGTTATTGCTTTTATAGCATCTGCAATAGCGATAGATGTGTGGGTATAAGCTCCAGCATTTAATACAATACCATCATATGAAAAGCCTACCTCGTGAAGTTTGTCAATAATTTCCCCTTCAATATTTGATTGAAAATAGGATAATTCTACATCAAAACGCTCTTTTAATAAATCGAAATATTCATTAAAAGTAGATTTACCATATATTTCAGGTTCTCTTTTTCCAAGCAAATTGAGGTTAGGGCCGTTGATTATGAGGATTTTTTTCATTAAAATCTATGTTTTTTCTTAATTGTTGTTGAAATATTGTTAAAAACTCTCATTGCAAAAGTAAAAAGATTATCTTTGTATATGAAATTTAAATACATTAAGAAATGAAAAAAGTTTTATTAAGTTTAGCAGTAGTTGCTTTAGGGTATACTGCACAAGCACAAGAAAAAGTATATGGTTTCCAAGAAGGAGATGTATTAATTGAAGGAAGTATAGGACTTAATTCAGAAGTAAACAAAAATACGGATGTAAAAACAAATTCGTTTTCTTTTAATCCTAAGGCAGGTTTAATGGTTTCTGACAAATTTGCGGTTGGGGTTGAGGTATTTTTATCTAATGAAAAATCAACATTAGCAGGAACAGAAACTAGCAAAACAAATCTTACAGGAGCAGGAGTTTTTGGTCGTTACTATTTCTTAGATTTAGGACAAAGATTTAAAACTTATGCTGAAGCAGGTGTAGGTTTTGGAAGCGGAAAAACTACTTTAGCAGGAGTAGAAAGTCCAAAAGCTAATTTTACAGCAGCAGGTTTAGGATTAGGATTTAACTATTTCGTAACGCCAAAAATTGCTGTAAACTTTGGATTGTCTGATATTTTATCATACAACTCTTCAAAAGTTGAAGGAGGGAAAGCTGTTTCACAAACACAAGTTAACTTAAACGTTTTTGATAATTTCTTCTCAACAGCAACATTTGGATTGACTTTCAAATTGTAATTTTATAGAGAAATAAATTATAAGAAAAAACTGTATCACTCAAGAGCGATACAGTTTTTTTTATTCTTTATTCATTTTCAAACCAATAGGGTTCTATTGTGGTCTTGTCAATAAAAAGTTCTGTTTTTTCGTTTATATCGGTCAAAAAATACACTCGTTGTGTTTTTCCAATACTTTCCGAAAGTCGATAAAGGATAGTTTCGTGTCGAAGTTTTAATAGTTGGTCTAATTCATAATAAACTAACATTTTTAGTTGATTTACATCAAAACCAGCACTACTAAACATT
>JBHBEQ010000061.1:0-3516 GCA_041785575.1 Flavobacterium sp. | reverse complement strand
TACATCGTGTTCCATGTTTTCGTTCATATATTTCGTTTTATCTACTCCTTAATGCACTCACCATTCCTTATCAGGGTTAAAACTCTTTTTCGTAAGTACTTTTTTTTAGTTAATTACATACAAAGGTAGAAAAATACACAACTATAACCTAACTTTATAACATCTTTTTTTAAACATTGAGAAAAAGTCAAACTTCATAAATTTATCGATAATAATATTTTATTTCGAATAAAAAAGCAATTCTATTGGTTTAAAAATAGTATTTTTGAACCCAAAATTAAATATGATATGTCAGACGATAAAAAAGTAATTTTTTCGATGTCTAAGGTTAGTAAAACCTATTCATCTACAAACAAAACAGTACTAAAAGACATCTATCTAAGTTTTTTCTATGGTGCTAAGATTGGTATCTTAGGTCTTAATTGTTCTGGTAAATCTTCTTTATTAAAAATCATTGCAGGAGTAGATAAAAACTACCAAGGAGATGTTGTTTTTGCTCCAGGATATAGCGTTGGATACTTAGAACAAGAACCTCAACTAGACGAAAACAAAACCGTTATTGAAGTTGTTAAAGAAGGAATGGCAGAAATTGTTTCTATTCTTGATGAGTTTAATAAAATCAACGACATGTTTGGTTTGCCAGAAGTCTATGAAAATCCTGATAAAATGCAAAGTTTAATGGATAGACAAGCAGAATTACAAGATAAAATAGATGCAGTTGGTGGTTGGGAACTAGACACAAAACTTTCTATAGCCATGGACGCTCTAAGATGCCCTGAACCTGATACGCCAATTAATGTACTTTCTGGTGGAGAAAGAAGACGTGTGGCTCTTTGTAGGTTATTGTTGCAAGAGCCTGATGTGTTGCTTCTTGACGAACCTACCAACCACCTTGATGCGGAATCTGTTCATTGGCTCGAACAACACTTACAACAATACAAAGGAACAATTATCGCTGTTACTCACGACCGTTATTTCCTTGATAATGTTGCAGGTTGGATATTAGAACTCGACCGAGGAGAAGGTATCCCGTGGAAAGGAAACTACTCTTCTTGGCTTGATCAAAAAGCAAAACGCCTTGAACAAGAAGAAAAACAAGCGAGTAAACGTAGAAAAACTCTCGAAAGAGAGCTAGAATGGGTTCGCCAAGGTGCTAAAGGAAGACAAACAAAACAAAAAGCTCGTTTACAAAATTACGACAGATTGCTAAATGAAGACCAAAAACAATTAGAAGAAAAATTGGAAATCTATATTCCAAATGGACCTCGTTTAGGAACAAATGTTATCGAAGCGGTTAATGTTTCAAAAGCTTTTGGTGATAAATTACTCTACGAAAACCTCAACTTTACACTACCTCAAGCGGGTATTGTAGGAATTATCGGGCCAAATGGAGCTGGTAAATCAACTATTTTCCGTATGATCATGAACGAACAAACTCCAGATAGTGGTTCGTTTAATATCGGAGAAACAGTTAAAATTGCTTATGTAGACCAAACACACAAAAACATCGATCCTGATAAAACAATTTGGGAAAATTTCAGCGAAGGTCAAGAACTTATAATGATGGGTGGTAAACAAGTAAATTCACGTGCTTATCTCTCAAGATTTAACTTCGGAGGTTCGGATCAGAACAAGAAAGTATCTACACTTTCTGGAGGGGAAAGAAACCGCCTTCACCTTGCAATGACACTAAAAGAAGAAGGTAACGTTTTACTTTTAGATGAGCCTACAAACGACCTTGACATCAACACTTTACGGGCTCTTGAAGAAGGTTTAGAAAACTTCGCTGGTTGCGCTGTAATCATCTCACACGACCGTTGGTTCTTAGATCGTGTATGTACACACATTCTTGCTTTTGAAGGTGATTCACAAGTGTATTTCTTTGAAGGTTCTTTTTCTGAATACGAAGAAAATCGCAAAAAACGACTAGGAAACATTGCACCTACAAGAATCAAATACAAAAAACTGATTCGATAATCGTTTTTTAAATAATATACAAAGAAGCTGTCTACTTTTTAGACAGCTTCTTTTATCTTCCCTAGTGTATCTAATGCTAGTCTAATATAAAAAAATAAGGAATTTACAATTGAAATCTTGTTCTAAAACCTAATAAAATATACCTAGGCATCAGACGGTAAGAAGTTCTACTATAACCAGTATCACTTATTGAAAAAGTTGAAAATTCTTGCTTATTAAACAAGTTGTTAGCTCTTAAAGATAATTCGTATTTGTCATTTTGAATTTTGTAAGCCGCTTCTACATCCATAAATATGTGATTGCGTTGAGATTTATCTAAATTTCCAAAATGATAATGCTCTACGATCATTTTTCCACTCCATTTAGAATTTGTTGTTAGAAAAACATCCAAAAAACTAAATTTGTTTGCGTATCTGTATTGAGATGTTGGAGATTCCACAGAAGTTAATTGCCATTCTGTTCCAATATGAAAATTAACAGGAAATTTTAATCGAGTATTCCATTCAAAATTGTATCGATTGCTCTGAAAAATATTCTTTCTCAGTCCGGAATTGTTTATTTCATTATAAGATACAGAAATGTTTTTGTTGAATTCTAATTTAAAGTTACTTTTAAACTTTTTCCAATAATAATCGGTTTTGATTAGAACACCATACACTTCTCCTCCATCTATCAAAATATTCTCAGATAGACTACTGTTTTGTTCAAGCGTACTTCTACTTGATAAAACTTTGTGCTGAGTGCTATAATTCAGCCCAAAAGATATAGAATATCTATTTAGATAGTGCCGAATATTGTACCCAAGACTTGCCATTTGATGATCCGTAAGTCTAAAGTTTCCAAGACCTTTTTGAAAATTTCGTGAAGAGATAAATAAATAAGTATCATTTACCTCTACAAAGTTGGTAGAATTAGAAAACCTAAGATCGTACGATGCAGTTAGAGTATGAGAAGGCTTTACATCCCACGCAAAATTAAGCGATGGATTGACAAATAAAAAATTTTGACTTTTATCTCCATGTGTATTTGAAAAACGATTCAGCATTTGGTGTGCTTCTGCACTTGTTCGTAGTTTTATATCTTTAAAATCAAATAAATATCCTCCTTTGATGTAAAAATCGTGCAAACCAAAAGCCCCTCTTGATTGGTATTCTTCTGGGTAAAATTCGTTATCTTGATGAAACAGTACGAAGTTGCTTTGCAGATGTTGTTGTTCATATTCGTATCCCAATTGAAATCCTATCTTGTTGTTACTTTTCTGTTTAAATCTAAAGTCTGCTTCTGTTCCGAAATATGTTTTTCCATTTTTTACAGTACTTTGCACAGATTGCATATCCAACCCAAACAAATCACCCAATAGATAATCATTGATATGGTATTTTTGTGGGAGATCGTTTGAAAAAAAGCGCGTTTTTAGCAAAACCACACTATTGTTTTTCCATTTTTTGGTGATGGTTATTTTATTATCTGTAAATCTATTCTGGTTTTCTAATTTTTCTAGTGTAGACACCCCGTTGAAATTTAAATCATTTTTGTAGT
>JBHBEQ010000060.1:0-15785 GCA_041785575.1 Flavobacterium sp. | reverse complement strand
TTCCGTTGTTTTTCGGATACTTTCTATACACGAATAAAAGAAAGCTTTTTGTTAAAATATATTTAAAATTAAATATCCTATTAAAAACAAATCTAAAATAGAAAAAAAAATACTAATTTTGGACAAATCAAAACAACATAACATTAATATTTATGACAACAAACGTTTATACTCCAGAGGAGTTAAAGAAAGTAGATCCTGTTTTTGGTCAAATTTCTTTCGATAATCACGAACAAATAGTTTTTTGTAACGATAAAGAATCAGGTTTAAAAGCTATTATAGGTATTCACAACACTGTACTTGGGCCTGCATTAGGAGGAACTCGTATGTGGAATTATGCATCTGAATGGGAAGCATTAAACGACGTACTTAGACTATCAAGAGGAATGACTTACAAATCTGCTATTTCAGGATTAGACCTTGGTGGTGGTAAAGCTGTAATTATTGGAGATTCTAAAAAAGATAAAAGTCCAGAACTTATCAAAGCTTTTGCAAAATATGTTCATTCATTAAGCGGACGTTATATCACTGCTGAAGATGTAGGTACTACAACTCCAGATATGGATTTGATTCATACAATCACTCCTCACGTAACAGGTATTTCTGAGAGTTTAGGAGGTTCTGGAAACCCATCTCCTGTAACTGCATATGGAGTGTACTGTGGTTTAAAAGCCGCTGTGAAATTCCAATCAGGCTCTGATGATCTTTCTGGTAAAAAAGTATTGGTTCAAGGTATTGGAAACGTTGGAGAAACATTAGTAAAACACTTAGTTGAAAGCAATGCAATCGTTTACATTACAGATATCAATGCAGAACGCGTAGAAGAAGTTGCTAAAAAATACAATGCAAATATTTTCACAGGAGAAGACTTATATAGTGCAGACGTAGATGTTTATGCTCCTTGTGCATTAGGTGCTACGATTAACGATGATACAATTAATCGTATTAAAGCAAAAGTTATTGCTGGTGCAGCAAACAATCAATTAGCAGTTGAGCAAGTACACGGAAAAATATTGAAAGACAAAGGAATTGTATATGCTCCTGACTTCTTAATCAATGCTGGTGGTATCATTAACGTATTTGGAGAAATTGCAAAATATGGTTCTGATGAAGCTATTCGTCGTACAGAAAATATCTATAATACAACTTTAGATATTTTGAATTACGCGAAAGAACAAAATATTACTTCTCACCAAGCAGCTATGATGAAAGCAGAACAACGCATCGAAGCTAAAAAAAATGAAAGAAAATAATTTTTATTTTCTACTAAATTAAATAAATTTGCAAAGCGAAAACCTCGTGTTTTCGCTTTTTTAATCACTAATAGTTCTCAAGCAAGATGTTAAACAGAAGACATATCCGAATCAAAGTAATGCAAACGCTTTTTGCTATGCATCAAAGTAAGGCAGATAATCTTGATATCAACGAAAAATTCCTTTTTAAAAGTATTGATGATTTACAAAGCCTCTATTTACTTATGTTGTCTACATTGACAGAAATTCAGAAATATGAAAAATATTTTCTCGAAATATCTGCTCAAAAACATCTCGCAACTAAAGAAGAAAAAAATCCAAACAAACGTTTTATTGACAATGCTGTGTTAAACCTTTTGGTTAACTCAACTCAGCTCAATCAATTATTCGAGGATAAACACATCAATCATTTTCAAATAAACGATCAGTATATCAAACATTTGGTTGCCAAAATTAAAGAAAGTAAACTGTATGAAGAATACATGAATCTACCAAAGACTGATTTTGATACTGACAAACAGTTTATTGTAGATATTTTTACAGAAATCATTGCTCCTGATGAGAAAATTTACGATTTTATTGAAAATGAAAAATTAACTTGGATTGATGATATTCCTGTAATCAACACCTCAATTCTAAAACAATTATCCAATTTACAAAACAACAATTTACCTTTCTTTGTTTCAAAATTGTATAAAAACGATGAGGATAAAGACTTTGCAAAAATATTGTTTAGAAAAACAGCCATGAACAGCAGAGAATACATGGAAACTTACGAAAACAAAACCAGAAATTGGGATATTGAACGCGTTCCACAACTCGACGTTATCATTCTCAATATGGCTGTTTGTGAGTTTAAAAACTTCCCATCTATTCCAGTAAAAGTAACAATTAACGAATATTTAGAAATTTCAAAAGAATATTCTACTCCAAAAAGTAGTATCTTTATCAACGGAATTTTAGATACTCTTTCAAAAAAATGGTTAGAGGAAAACTCGCTAAACAAAGTTGGAAGAGGATTAATGTAAAATAACATTAGAATTTAATCATATGAAAAAAGTTTTATTTGGTGCTTTAGCACTATCATTAGCATTTGTTTCTTGCAAAAAAGAAAATGCATCTGAAAAAATTGATGAAACTGCAGCACAAGCAACTGAACATGTAAACAATGCTGTACCAGCAAATGTAGATACTACAATAACAGGAGATGCTGTAGCAAAATTTGACAAAACAGAACACGATTTTGGTGATTTGAAAAAAGGTTCATTAGGTGAAACAGAATTTACTGTTACTAATGAAGGGAAATCTGATTTAGTAATTACAGAAGCTAAAGCTTCTTGCGGATGTACAGTTCCTGAATATCCAAAAGCTCCAATCAAACCAGGAGAATCTGCAAAAATTAAAGTTGTATTCAACGCTAATTCTGTTGGAGTGCAAAACAAAACAGTTACTGTAAAAGCAAATACACAAACAGGGCAAGAATTACTTAGAATTAAAGCAAACGTAACAGAATAAACACTATGGATCAGCAATTATTGATGATTGTAATGATGGTAGTTTTTATTGTTTTTTTCATGATTCTACCTCAACGCAAAAGAGTAAAAAAAGAAAAAGAATTTGACGCAAGTCTAAAGATTGGAGATAAAATTATTACAAAATCTGGTATTCACGGAAGAATTTCAGAACTTCACGATACCACTGTAGTAATCGAAACAATGGCAGGAAAACTTTTGATTGAAAGAATAGCTATTTCTCCAGAGTTTACTGAAAAATTAAGAAACCCTCAAGTTTCTAAATAAAACAAAAGCCGTTTTGAAATTCAAAACGGCTTTTATATTTTCTGTCCTATTTATTTTTTTGTGGAATCTATCAATATTCTCTTTACTGATTTTGCTATATTTTCTGCGATTTTTAAAGTAGGCAAATCATCTTCTCCTCCATTAAAAGGGTCTTCGATTTCTTCTGCAATAAGTTCCAAACTCAATAGCACATAAAACGTTATCATTACTAAAGGTACTACAAAATACCCTGCAGTAAATACATATCCAATTGGAAGAGTGATTACATAAATGAAAATAAATTTCTTTATAAACAATGCATAAGCAAATGGTATAGGTGTATTCTTAATTCGTTCACACCCTCCTACTACATCCATAAATCCACTTAGTGAATGTTCCAACACAATTTTATCTTCTGGTTGAATAGTTCCATTCTTCACTAATTCATTTATTTTCCTTCTCATGCGCAATACAACCATTGATGGCGGGTGTGATTGTTTTGCTAAATCTTCAAATTCTGGATGTTCAACCTGATCTAATGTAAATTTCGTAGATTCATTGGTAAGATGCGTATGAAGTAACTTCGGAAACATTTTCAATTGCGCAGAAAAAAACACGCGATTTTCGTCTTTTTTATCCAATAAAGCATCAATTAAGAGTGCAAAGTTTCGCGAATCATTCATCAATTTCCCCCAAAGTTTTCTACCTTCCCACCAACGGTCATAAGCGGTATTCGTTCTGAAAACAAGTAACAAGGACAAAACAAAACCTATTACCCCGTGTAATAGTGACATATTTTTTAAAGATGAATTTTGACCTAATTCTAAATAATCTATTTCAATATAGGCTACTCCCCAAGAAATAAATCCCATTAATATAATCGTAGGCCAAAGTCTTTGTAAGGTATCTGATTTGTGAATTTTAAAAATAAATTTAAACCATTCTTTTGTATTGTAAACTTTCATTATTTAATTCCTAATTCTATTATTTCTAAATTCTTTATTTCTCCTTTATCTAATTCAAAACGCAACATAGTTCGCACCCTGTGTATTCCATAAACTCCTGCTGCACCTGGATTTACTTGTAAAAAAGCACCTAATTTATCGTATTGTACTTTTAATATATGCGAATGTCCACAAATAAATACTTTAGGAGGATTTTTCTTTAATTCTTCTCTTATCATTGGATTGTAATTGCCAGGATATCCACCAATATGAGTAATCCAAACATCTACACCTTCACAAATAAATCTTTGATGCAATGGAAAAGAAACTCTTATGTCTTTTCCATCAATATTTCCATATACTGCACGCAAAGTACTCACTTCTTGTAAAGCATCTGTTACTTCTATCGAACCTATATCTCCTGCATGCCAAACTTCATCAGCTTGTTTGGCGTAGTGCAAAATTCTATCATCAATATAACTATGTGTATCGGATAGTAAAAGTATCTTTTTCATTATTTTTCCGAAGTGTAATATAGAATCAATTCTTCTAATGCATTGCTACAAACTTGACAAAAGTCAGGAACGTTGTTTTGTTTCATTCTACAAGTTTGAGTTGGAATATATAATCCATTACCTTCTAATCCCTCATATACCCCAATTGCATATTTATTTGCATCAGAAACTGGTGTTGGAATTGGAGTTTTAGATTTCAAAAGTTTTTTCCATTTTAAATCGAAATTTGCTAAAGAGGTAATATTTTTTTCCCAAGGTTCTATTTTTATAGTACCTTGATTTTCAAAAACATCATTAGCATAAAAATATTCATCTGCTAGTCCACCAAAACTATGTCCAAATTCGTGAACAACTACGGGAGCAAAAGAACTGCTGTTGGTTGTTGTAAGCGTATACGAATTAAGTATTCCCCCACCTCCATAATCTTTTGTATTTGCTAAAACTATAATGTGTTGATAAGGAATATTTTCTAATAGTCTATGCATACCAAACACATTCGATGTAGTGAGATATCTCGGTGAATAAAAGGTGTCAAAATGCGATTTTACGGATGTATTTTTCCATCTGTTTTTTGACGGAAAACTAACATCAGAGTCTTTAGATATTGATTTTACAGCAATAATCTCAAAATAATTTTTGTATTTACCAAACACCTTGTGTTGAAATAAGCTATTTACTGCTTCATTGGCGTGTTGTAGAAACAAATTCATTTCTGATTCTTGATATCCTTCGGCTACAATAGCCACTCTTATTGGATTTTTTACAGAAGATTTGTGAACAACTTCATAAGGAACTACAGTAAAATCACTGTGATTCTGTATAAGTATATCTGCTGGATCGATTTGATGTTGTGATATTATGTGTTCTACTCTATTGGTATCATAAAATACAATATCAACCCTTACTTTATTTTTTGGATATGGAATTAGAAAAACCTGTTCGAATGCTTTAGAATTATCTGAAGATTCCGCTAAGGTTAACCACTCTTGAAACAAGCTACCAAAAGGTAAAACATAAATCAGTTGATTGTTTTCTAAATCATAAACTCTTATTTGTCCATTTCCTTGAATTGGTGTACTAGACAAATTGGCTACTCTTCCATTCCATTTATCTAATTTAGTTAAGTATTGAATATAAGCATTTTGCACAGAGTTATTTCCTGAAAAAATATAATCTAATCTCAAGGTATTTTGTTCAAAAAAATCCTCAAATTTCTGAGCATTTCCCGAAAGAACTAAAAATTGCAAAAACAAAAACAATATTATTTTTTTCATATCAATAATTATTAGAAATACAAAAATAAACTAATTTCAACAGTTGTGAAAATACAACATTTATTTGGGATAATCGTAATTGTAAAAAAACTATCTTTGCAATCAAAAATTTTCAAAATTGAGGTATTTTATTGAATTTTCATATAGAGGTACAAACTATCACGGTTGGCAAATACAACCTGGAGCAATTTCGATACAAGAAGTTCTTTCAAAAGCACTATCTCTTTTGCTTAGACAAGATATAGAAATTGTTGGTGCAGGACGTACGGATTCTGGTGTCCACGCTAAACAAATGTTTGCACATTTTGATTACATTCAAAGTTTTGATAAAGAAATTTTAATCAAAAAACTCAATTCTTTTCTTCCGCAAGATATTGTTGTACATAATATTTATGATGTTACAGAGGATGCTCATGCAAGATTTGATGCAGTTTCACGAACTTATGAATACCATATTCATTTAGAAAAAAATGCATTTACACAAGATATGAGTTGGTATCATCATCGCTCGTTGGATGTTAATAAAATGAATGAAGCGGCAAAAATATTACTTGATTATGAAGATTTTGAATGTTTTTCTAAAACACATACCGATGTTTTTACCTTTAATTGTACTATCACGGAAGCTCATTGGACAGAACATAATAATCACTTAGTTTTCACCATCACAGCAAATAGATTTTTGCGAAATATGGTAAGAGCTATTGTAGGTACCTTAGTAAACGTCGGAATAGGAAAAATAGAGATAAACGAGCTACACGATATCATTCAAAGCAAACAAAGAAGCAAAGCAGGATTTTCTGTTCCTGCTCACGGATTATTTTTAACAAAAGTAAGATACCCTTATATAAATGCTGTCTAAAACCAACACCTTAAAAAAAATATTTCAATACGTACGCCCATACAAAAACAAGGTGTATCTCATCATTATTAGTGTAATATTAGTATCTATATTTGCAGCACTTATTCCGTATATGGTTAAGCAAATTGTAGATTTGTACGTAAAAACCAAAGATCTTGATGGATTGCTGTTTTATACTATTCTCATTGGTATTGCATTGGTAATTGAAATTACTGCTCAATTCTCTTTTAGTTATTACGCAAATTGGCTTGGTCAATATATTATAAAAGATATTCGAACAGAACTTTTTTCTAAAATAACTCATTTTAATCAAAAGTATTTTGATAATGAACCAATAGGAAAACTCATTACGCGAAATGTTTCAGATGTTGAGTCTATTGCTAGTATATTCGGACAAGGACTTTTTATGATTATTGGTGACATTTTAAAAATGTTGGCAGTATTACTCATCATGTTTTGGATGAATTGGAAACTTACACTCATTGTAATTACAGCTATGCCAATTTTAGTTTACTCTACGCGCATCTTTCAAAAACATATGAAAGTAGCTTTTGAAGAAGTGAGAAACCAAGTTGCAAATCTCAATACTTTTGTACAAGAAAGAATTACAGGAATGAAAATTGTCCAACTCTTCACAAGAGAAGAGTTGGAATTTCAAAAGTTTAAAGAAATCAATCAAAAGCACAACGACGCTTGGCAAAAAAACATATTATATAACTCCATTTTCTTCCCTATCGCAGACATTGTATCATCGGTAACTTTAGGATGTGTAATTGTATTAGGTGGTTTTAGTATCATCAGTCAAGACAACCTCACTACTACGGGAGATTTATTTGCATATACTATGATGATATCTATGCTTTTTAATCCTTTACGTCAGATAGCAGACAAATTCAATGTTATGCAAATGGGAATTATTGCAGCAGAGCGTGTATTTGAAATTCTTGAAACAGAGCAATTTTTACAAGATGAAGGAACGCAAATTGCACCAAAATTCAATGGAGATATCCAACTAAAAAACGTAGGATTTAGCTATATAGAAAACACACAAGTATTAAAAAATATTTCTCTAAATATTGAAGCAGGACAAACAATTGCAATTGTAGGTAGTAGTGGTGCAGGAAAATCTACAATTATCAACTTACTCAATAGATTTTATGACATTCAAAGTGGTGAAATTCTCATCGATGGTGTAAATATTAAAACATATACTCTTTCTAGTCTCAGAAAACAAATTGCAGTTGTTTTACAAGATGTTTTTCTATTTAGTGATAGTATTTTAAACAATGTTACCTTAGGTAATCCTGACATCAGTAAAGAAGATGTTATCCAAGCTGCAAAACAAATTGGTATTGATGAATTTATACATTCTCTCCCAGGTAACTATGACTACAATGTAAAAGAACGCGGCGTAATGCTTTCTACTGGACAAAGACAGTTGATTTCATTTTTGAGAGCTTATGTAAACAACCCAAGTATCTTGATTTTAGACGAAGCTACTTCTTCTGTAGATACGCATTCCGAAGAACTCATTCAGAAAGCAACCGAACAAATTACCAAAAACAGAACCTCTATAATCATAGCTCATAGACTTACAACTATTGTACATGCTGATAAAATAGTGGTCATGGAAAAAGGTGAAATTGTAGAAATTGGAACTCATCACGAATTGATTGCGAAAACAGACGGATATTACAAACGTCTTTATGAAGTGCAATTCAACAAAGAACAAAAGGCTTAAATATCTGAATTATAATACACTACTTTCATTTTTGACAGATATATAATGTTAGTTGATTAAAGAAGGGACTTTTTCATAATATATTTCATCAATACCATAAACCGATAGACTTAAAAAAGTCTATGTTAAAAAATAACCAACGCTGAAAAGATTGTTTTTCAGCGTTGGTTGTGTTTATACACTATTCTTTTACTACTTTAAATACTCCAGCATCTCCTGTTTTGGTTATTACTTTAATAAAATAAGTACCAGAAGTGAAACTACTTAAATTGATTTGTAGCGAGTTGTCGAATGAACCTTGTTTAACGCGTTGACCTAACATATTGTATAACTCATAGGTTTGTAAGTGTTCTTCCGTTTCAAAATAAACGATATCGGTTGTTGGATTAGGATACACTTTTGTATTGGCTTGCAAGACGTTGTCTGTACTGCTCGCTGTGTCTAATACTAATTTTGTCATGAAAAAGTCTGTTCGGCTACTGATGGCTTGTAAAGTAGGTATCTCTTCGTTGTCACTGAACATTTGATAAAAAAATGAACCTCCTAATACAATATTTCCATTTTTATCTCCAACCACTTTAGTAAATGCACCAAAATTATCTATATATGTTGTACCCAAAACCTCACCCGTTTCTGGATTTAAGCGTACTATTGCTGGTACTGTATTAGGGTTCTGTGGTGAATTTATTTCAAAATCGCCCCAAGTACTTGCGGGATTGCGTGGCACGATGATAACCTCACCATTTATTAATGCAACACTCTCGTTTTCGTTTTGTTTTTGACGAGAAAACTGATTGGTAAAACTGTCTGGAACACGAACCCATAGTACTTCTCCTGCAGCATTAAGTTTAATAACAAAAGGTACATGAGCTAAAAAATTTCCTCCTTCTATATTCTCTGGTAGCGCGTAATCACCAAAATAACGCGGATTAAATGATGATGAATAGGTATATCTACCTGGAAGGTAAATATTAGACTCATCATCGATAAGAATTGAAGTTTGTGATGTGGCATTAGATAGTTCGGCATAATTAAAAACTTTACGCCATTCCTCTTCTAAGGTTTCGCCATTAATAGCTAAAATAAAGGCTTCTCCTTCTATTTCTACATTATTGTAAGAAATTGGTACACCAATATTTAGTCCTCCTATATAGTAAGTATTTAATTCTTCGTTATATACAAAAAAATTATTATTATGACTTGTTCCTTTTAATGGTAATAATCTAGGGGTACCAACAATATTTAATGAAGTGTCTAATTGCACCAAATAAGTCTCGATATTCCCTTCTTCTACTGTGACCATTCCTTCTAAATGCGTACCTGCTAATAAGACAACATATGTGTGAATAATATCATTAGAGTCTATCCATAAACGACTTATAGAAAATGGTTTAATCACTGTTTCGTCTTGGTAATTTTTGTAACTTAATAAAGTTCCGTCTTCCTTAGAGTATTTTAACAAATATCCATATCTAAATGCAGGATGAGGAATACTATAGTTCCAATTTTGAGGTATTTTGGGCAAGGTTACATCAGAGCTTAAATGGGTGTAACTATGATGGTCTCCTTCAATCGCATTAGTTACAAGTACAGCATTTATATATACACCATTTTCACTATCTACAACCATGCTATAGGCAAAATCATTATTCCTTCCCCCAATCACTTGGTGCCAACGGTAATTGCCATCTTCATCTGTAGAGAGGAGTAATATATCCTTACCGCCATAATGTTCTAATGCAATGTCGTTATACATTGGGCTAGAACCATTAATGTTGATTAAGTAATAGTAATTATTATTGTTATCTACTGCTATATCAATAACACACTCATCTCGAAATGAATCAGTTATTCCACCACTAAATCCAAGTTCCCCACCGCCACTTTTTGCCCATTGCCATTGGTATTCTTGTCCATAAGAGAAAAAAGAGCAAAGAAAAAAGCACAAAAAGAAAATTCCTGATGGGGATAATTTGGGAGTTTGAAAATAAGGTAGCTTCGTCTGTTTGTTATTTGTATGTGTGTTCATATCTTCAAGTTTTAAGTTAAGGTTTTTATTGAGGGATAACCAACGCTGAAAAGATTGTTTTTCAGCGTTGGTTTAAAAATAAAGCCATCATCTCACCAAAAGTTTTTGGTGTAAAACGCGTTTGCCATCGGTATATAGTGAAACGATATAGGTAGCAGATTGCCAACTTGAAACATTTACCGCTTTTTGTCCTTTGGCATTGTTAACTGGTAAACGCATGAGTAGCCTACCGTTCAAATCATGAATTTGAATTTCATCTGCTCGTTCGTATTGTTGAGAGATATCATAATCTATAGCAACTATAGAAGAAGCTGGATTAGGCGATACGTTCAAATACGGAGCGTTTTCAATACCTGTTGTTGAGGAAATCGAGTTTACGCCATATAAAGATGGAAAGTCAACCTGGTGTAAGGTCATGCAGTTTTGCCCCAAAATCTGTATGACAATATAATCCATTCCGCCTGTGAAACCTTGATTAGGAATAAAAGTTAATGGGGTTAAGTTATATGTTCCTCCTGCCGGAATAGTGACTGTACCCGGAATATATGTTCCGTATCCGTTGAAGCTAGATAAGCTTACTGTAATCGGAAAAGAATTAGGGTTATTGATACCTCCCATTAAAAAGTATTCTCCGTGCTCAATTTTCATATCTCTTTTAAAGAAAGCTTTAACGTTACAAGGCTCTAATTCACAGCGCTCCGGATCGGGAGTGATATAAGCAATACCGCTTTTGTAAATGCAACCATCATTTTGTACAATTAATTGGTATGTACCCGCCTGACTTACCATAAGGCTTTGTACAGGAGAATTACTACCCGATAACGCTATATGACCATTAACTAGCCAAGTGTAGTTATCAAATGTTGCCAATGGCCCGATAATATAAGGTTTCGGGGCATTAAACGGACATACATCAAAGCATCCGGTAGGGAATATCCACATATAGCGGTCGCTTGCATGCGGAACTGTAATAGAAGTACTAACCGAACAGCCTGACGGAGCAGTGTAAGTTACCTGATAAACCCCACCGTTATTTACAGTTATGATTTGCCCAGTATCACCATTACTCCAGTTATAATTACCATCAGACGGCCCTGTTGCTCCAATTTTAACCGTATAAGGCTCACAGGAAATGATGTCATAATCCAATATTGGTACACTTACTGTTGGGCTAAGTGTTACCATAAAATCTTGTTCATTTCCACAATCGAAGTCGTGTGCAGGTCTTACTTGTAAAGTGTAGGTATAAGTACCACTAACTGTTGGATACACTACAGGAGTGAGCGGAGTAGTTGTGCTCCAAGTGCCATAAGGTGCAGCCATTGGTGAACCGTTAAGTAACCAACGACGCTGCAAATTACTATCAGGCACAATTCCCTGCAAAGTAGCACTCTCCCCTATACACAGATTGGTTTCGCCAATGATGTTCACATAAGGGCGTTTGCGTACCACTACATTCACCGGATTACTTGCCATTTCCCCAAATCGGCAACCATTCTCGTCTAATAACCTTACCCAATAATTACCGCTTTCGGTAGGTGTAAATGAAGGTGTTGTGGTAACTCCAACTTCCTGGTTCCCTTTCATCCAAATATATTGTGTAGGTAGTGAAGAACTAGAGTCTATATTACTATATTCTATACTATCTCCTATTACTCCTTCACAAAACGATAGTGTATTAGGGTTCAATGTCCCCTGAAAACTTGCTTTATTTATTTTAATAGGTATTGAATTACTTTCTACCCAGCAGCCAAACTCATTTGTTACTCTTAGAACAATGTTTGTTGGTATTGAATTGGTAATATTAATGTCCGTGTGTTCTTCAGTTGCTTGGTAGCTGGTATTGTCAAAATGCCAAGTATAGCTATAGTTAGGGTTATAGCCACCAGGTATGCTCAGGGTAATCACATCTTCGGCACAGAAAAGCTGGTGAGGTGATGGGTAGGTCAATACAGGTACGTCTAATGGGTCGATATTTACCTGTACTTCATACGTACAAGATGGTTGAGGCGCCCCATCAATACTGCCGCTTGTCAATTCAAGCGTAAAGGTATGGCTACCTGGTCCAAGATTGGTTATGGAAGCACCAGTACCAGACTGGCTCAACGTTCCGGAAGTAGTCGAGTAATTGTAGTTTAAATCACCTGACAACACGTCAAATAAGGTAGAATTATTAATTAAATTTGCCGTATAATTATTGGCACCATCACAGCTAATGGTGTAATTAAATTTAGGCTCATAATGTTTTTTAACTTTTATCGTCTTAAAAGCCCTACATGGTCCTTGAGGAGTGAAATAAAATACCTCAAATTGTACGAGATATTCCCCTGGTTTATCGGTGATAAAATGAGGAGTTGCTGTATTATTATTATATCCTACAAAATATGTCGAATTAGAAGACAACCAATTGATTTGCGTTGCATAACCATAAGGGTTATCAAAAGTTCCCACAAAATCTATTCGGTTACAATCCGTCCAGCTTCCTGTAATACTTAAGTTCGGTAAAAAACCTAAATTGCACAATTGTGGATCTACACAATTTTCAGAAGTTACAATCACATTAGAAGATTTCGTAGAACAATTACCTTCGGTATTGATAAAAGTAACTACTACATAATAAGTTCCCTCTGGCGAAGTTGTTCCAGCTGGTATGGTCAGCGATGAAGAGGTTTCTCCAGGCATTAATATTCCATTTTTAAACCATTGGAAACTTATAGGCATAGAGTTATTATAATTGGTATTGGCGTTAAAAGAAATTGCATCGTAAACCCCGTTATCATCTGGGCATACTTCAAACAAATAGCCTGGGCTAATCTGTACTACTGGTCTTGGTTCGATAGTCACCGTTTTGTTGGCTGTAAGGTTGTATAAACAACCATTCGGGTGGGTAACCGAAGCAGTAATGGCTACCGACAAATTGTTAGGTTCTATATTATCTATCGTGACATCTGTTAGTGTAAGTCCATCTGTAGCAATATTTTGTGTATAAGTTTGTCCGTTAACTGTCCAGACAATTGTGCCAGAAGTTAAGGGTATGCTCGAGGTAAGTGTAATGTCAAATGATTCATTGGCACAAAGCTTAGTGGGAGCGATAATTGCCAAATCAGGTTGTGGCATCAGGTTTATTAAAAATGTATCTTTCTTCACTATACCGCATTTGTAAACGGTTACTTCTAGTATTCCGTTCGGAGAGATACTGATTTCGTTAAAGCTCACGGTTACATCAGTACTGTTGACACCGCTAATGATATTACCAAAGTTGGTGTTACTTGGTCCGTTACCAACACTTTTAATTTCCCATTCAATAAAATCTGGTATTATTCCTCCTATATTAACAGAAAAGGTTGTTTCACTACTTGGGCAAAATCCACTTAGTCCGTCATTATTTACAATAATAGGCGTAAAGTCTAATTTTGTTATGTTTTTTTCCAACCATTCTGATTCACAACCACCTGTCAAAGATACCTTTTTTACACGAACCTTATAAGGGCCTGTGTTATTGAAAATGACGTTAATTTCATCTCCTATATTACTGCCTTGAATAGAACCACCGCATACTTCCCAGTGTAAGATGTAATTATTATCGGTATTGTTGTAGCTATAGTTATAAGCTACTCCAGGACAAATCAAGTTTTCACCTATGATACTTTCGGAAATTGTTGGTGTTTGGATGACATTAATGATAAAAGGTTCGCTGAAGCAACCATCACTTGATGTAGCAGTCAGTACGTATGTTCCGCCTTGATTAAAATTGTGATTAAAGTTAACACCTGTTGAAGTTACTATAACATTATTGTTTTTCTTTAGTTCCCAATTTACGGATATTCCTTCAGTATTTGTGTAACTTATTGTTCCACTTTCTGAACAAAATTCTTCAGGACCTGTAATGGTTACCGAAGGTAATACGGTAATTATTTTTTCAGCAAGACCAGAACACCTCAATAATGTGTTGGTATAATTGCATTTTAAAGTATAAGTTCCAGGTGCTAATCCATTTACATACACTTCATTTCGTTGGTCGGTATAAACCAACATAGGGAGCAATGGATTATCGTTGATACTCCATTGAAAATCAGTTGTTGGCCATTGTGGTAATGTATAGCGCGTTTGTTCGTTTAGACAAGCCACGTTAGCACCCTTAATGAATCCTTTTTGTTGTACCACAGGAACTTTAACTGTTGTCCAGAAGGGACAGCCACATGCCGACTTAAAATTAACATAGCCAAATCCGTCTTGATCTACTTTATCCCATATCACATCTATTTGCTGAGGAGATTGCCCTACAACTGTTCCTCCTTCAATGAGCCATTCTCCTCCACATTCTTCATTAACGCTATAGGTTACTATATCGCCATTCTCACAGACTACTGAAGGACACCAAATCTCTATATTTCGTCTTTCAATGATATTAATAGTCATTCTATATTTGTCTATACAGTTACACTTATTGATAACAACTAAGGTAACTTCATAATAACCAGGTTGGTCATAGCTGTGAGTAGGTTCAAATTCATTAGAATAGTTTCCATCACCAAAATCCCAATTGTAATAGATAATTTCTGTTCCACCATTAGCAATGGATAAATTATCAAAAATAATCGGTGCGTTTAAACAAAAAGTTTTTTCATCGTTCAATCCTTCTATTTTAAACAGAGCTTTAGGGCTGTGAATTATCTCTATACAAGGTGTATATGCTTTAACACTTTGATTTGTATAGGTAATGGTCACATGTATGACACCATTCCCGGCGTTTCCCCATTGTACCTCTGCGTTTTGGTTATTACCTCCTGAAGTTCCGATTAAATTTCCACCGGTAATTACCCAATCAACATAAGCAATACCTTCGCCCTGTACTGTGTAATTAACCGTGCTTTTTTCGCATACCCGGATACAAGGCGTGTTTTCAACATTTTCGTCAAACACAAAACCATTTTTCGGATCTCGTCCGTCGTAATCATATTCAATGCATCCAACTTGGTTATCCCAAATTAGTGTAGCACTATTATTGGTTTGAGCCTTTATACCTAAAGACCACAGGACAATCAACACGATGCCCAATGCCCGTATGAAGGGCAGAATAGTAGTTTTTGCCATAGTTAAAACATTTTTTATTAGTTATCATGATTTAATTGATTAAGATTTATAATTATTTCTATTTTTTTCTATCCATTTTCCAACATAAAAATTATCATAAATAACATTTACAGCACCTAAAAAATAAGGTTTTTGGAGTTGTATTTTTATAACTAGTTATTTAACAGATAAGTTTCAAGCGCAATTTAGAAAACTTTAACATTCTTGTCAATAGTCAAAATGATATTTTTGACATTATCAAGGTTAAAATTATGTTAAATAAAAGTTAAGTAAAAAAACGTAACCCCAACTTGTT
>JBHBEQ010000059.1:0-4101 GCA_041785575.1 Flavobacterium sp. | reverse complement strand
GTTTTTTGTTGTATAACAAAGTTTTGTTAGGTATAAATTTTATCTTTACTTTTACGAATATATTGATATAACTATGGAAAACAAACCTCTAATTTTAGTAACAAACGACGATGGTATTACAGCTCCAGGAATCAGAGCTTTGATTGAAGTGATGAAGGAAATCGGAGAAGTAGTTGTAGTAGCACCAAACAGTCCACAGTCTGGAATGGGGCACGCAATTACTGTAAACAATACCATTTTTTTAGAAAAAATATCTATTGATAAAGAAATTGATGAATATTCTTGTTCGGGTACTCCAGTAGATTGTGTGAAAATAGCAATAGATCAAATTTTAAAACGAAAACCAGATTTGTGTGTTTCAGGTATTAACCATGGTACAAATTCCGCTACAAGTGTTATTTATTCTGGTACTATGTCGGCTGCTGTCGAAGCTGGAATGAACCAAATACCTGCAATCGGTTTTTCTCTATGCGACTTTAGTTGGAATGCAGATTTTGAACAAGCAAAACCTTTTGTAAAATTAATAACCAAACAGCTTTTGTCCCACCAATTACCTGAAGGTGTAGTTTTGAATGTGAATATACCTAAGCTACAAGCTGAACAAATTAAAGGGGTGAAAATCTGTAGACAAGCAAATGCAACATGGGTAGAAAATTTTGATGAACGCATCAATCCTAACGGGAAAAAATATTATTGGCTAACAGGAACTTTTGTCAATCACGATAAAGGAGAAGATACAGACGAATGGGCTTTGGCAAATGGATATGTTTCTGTGGTTCCAGTGCAGTATGACCTAACAGCTTATCACGCAATACAACAATTAAATTCATGGGATTTATGATGAAAAGAATACTATTTTTACTGGTTGGATGTGTAATAGGATTTACCATCTCCTCGATTTTAGGAAGTTTTGTTTTTGAATATCTTACAGGATGGTCTGCTTGGGAAAATTGGAATATTTTCACAACGGGCTCACTCTCAGGAAAAGCTCTTGCAATAGGAGCACTGCCTAATATAGCCGTTTTTTATTTGTTTTTAAACAAAGAGAAATACGAATTGGCATACGGTATTATACTATCTTTCGTTATTATTGCCTTTTACTCCTTTATATTTTGATATAAAAGGGATGTAATTATATAACATTAAGGAATTTTTTCTATAACTATAAAAATAAATCATGAAAAAACAATTATTTAGCTTTATAATAGTCTTTTTTTTAGGAATATTTCCTGTTTTTGCTCAATATGCATCTAAACATTACATTGCACCAGCTCCTTGGAAATACTGGAGCAATGCAAACGAAATTGTTATAGGAACCACTTCCGAACAAGCAGTAAACGTGACACTTTCTAAAAGTGACGGAACGTTTATTACAAATCTTGTTGTAAGTAATTTGCAACCTGTTTCTTATCGATTTGAAGGACTTCCTACCAATCAACCATTCAATGCCATGGGGACAATATATGACGATATTGGTCTTTTGATAGAAGCTACTGCTCCCGTAATGGTCAATTTGAGAAATATTGCATCAGATATTACTGGAACTTCTGCATCTAATATTAAAGGAAATGCTTCTTTAGTGAGTTTTGGAAACGAAGGTTTAGGTAATGAATTTTTAGTTGGATATTATCGCACATCTACTCAAGGATTGTTTATTCCAAACGGAGGTGGACAAGGTGCTGTTTATTCTGTGATGGCAACTGAAGACGATACAACAATTACACTTCCTACTCAAAATATTGTGTTGAATGAAGGACAAAGCTATCTGTTTAATGTGCCTATTGGAACTAAAATTTCGGCAAATAAATTGGTTGTGATGAACGTTGGAAGTTACGGAGACACACCACAGCTTTGTGGACCTTTTGGATTAAACGGACAAGATGGTACCTTTGACCAAATTGCGCCAATTTCCGTTTTAGGTACAAAATACCTAGTTGTAAGAGGAAACGGAACCGCACCTAATACCAATCAGGCAGCGTTGAATTATGGTTCTGAACAAACCGTAGTTATTGCAAGTCAGCCAAATACAACACTCACTATTTCCCATTACACTGCAGCAGGTGTTCTCATAAATACACAAACTCAAACCCTAGCAAATGAAGGTAGTTTTTATTCCTTTTACCATGGAAATACTACAGCTTATTCTTCTTCTTTAATAGAATCTACTGCACCAGTTGTGGTGTATTCGGGGACTGCTGTAGAGTGTGAAACGGATATTTCTACGGTTTTGCCAATAGGTAATTGTTCGGGAGCTTTTAATATTCAAACCAAAAAATTTATCAATTACAATTCTCAGAATCTTCCATATACGGGATTTGTAGTTATCGAGCATGAAACCGAACCTGTATTATTAAACAATCAAAATATTGAAACTCTCATAGGTAATCCCCGTTTACCTCTAGGAACATCAGGTTTGTATCTCATCAACTTTTCCAATATCAATATTGGAAACCCTGAAAACATTATACTTACTTCATCTCTTCCTCTGACTTCAGCTTTGGTACAACAAGGTGCAGGTTTCTCTATGAGTGCTTTTTTCTCTTCTTTTGGTGCTTTGGCAGATACTCCTACTTTTACTGTAAATGCAGATTGTAGTGTTACCTTAAATGTTGCTTCAGATTTTGCAGAATATCAATGGTATAAGGATGATGTTTTAGTTGCTACTACTCAAACAAATACACTTACCGTTACAGAAGGAGGTGCTTATTCTGTTCGAGTAATGCGAACTTGTGGATGGTCTGAAAGATCTTTGCCGATAGAGGTTACTGTCGAACCTTGTGCAGATTTGAAAATTACCAAAACAGTATTGAGTAATGTAGGTTTGCAAGTTGTTTTTAGAATTACTGTCGAAAATTTAAACCCACATTATACAGCAGAAAATGTAGTAGCTACAGATTTATTACCAGCAGGTTATACTTTCGTATCATCTACTTCTAGCGTAGGAAATTACAATTCTACCAACGGACAATGGACCATAGGAAATTTAGCTCCGAATTCTTCTGCTACGTTAGATATTTATTGCACAATGACGTCTGTTACAGATTATTTAAATACTGCAACTGTTGTAAGCAATACTACAGATTCTCAAATGAGCAACAATACTGCTTCTGCAAGTGTAGACAAACCTATAGCAGACGTTGATGCTATAAAAGACGATGGAGCTGTGTATTACGAAAAAGGACAACAAATTGTTTATACCATTACCATCGTAAACAATGGACCAAATGATGCTTTTCTCATCAATGTAAACGACCCTGTACCAACAGGTTTGGAAAATGTTACATGGACAAGTACACAGAATACCCAAGGTAGTGGTGATTTGTTGGACGTAATCAATCATTTACCTGTAAATGCTACAGTAGTATATACAGTTAATGCTACCGTATCCAATACACATAGTGGTGCTTTGACAAATGTAGTTTCATTTTCGTCAGATTATTATATAGATTCCAATACCGATTGTACTAGATGTACAGATACAAACTATGAATATCCTACTATTCCAAAAGGTATTAGTCCGAATAACGATGGGAAAAATGACTCTTTAGATTTGTCAGGATTTTTCGTTGAAGAGCTTTTTATTTTCAACAGATATGGAAAAGAAGTTTATTCAAAAAAGAATTATCAAAACGAATGGGTTGGACAATCTAATTCAGGAGAAAAATTGCCAAATGGAACTTATTTCTACACAATAAAATTAGCCAATGGTCAATTGTTTAATGGATATATACAGGTAACCTATTAATATGAATCATTGTAGCTTAAAAATCACCTTCAACAACTGAAGGTGATTTTTTTTTGTGATATTCGAAATGATTTTTTTGTGGAGATTTCTATTGGAAGCGATATGAGAACTATGTTTGTTTCGAAAGAACTAAACACTATATGAAAAAGTATCTACTTGTATTTTAACCTAGATTGCATAGTAAGTTTCGACTTCGTTCAGCCAGACAGAATGTAGGTTACCTTGAGCGAAGTAGAAGGGGTTTGTTTCCTCCAAGTGTAGGAGCTTTTCCCCCAAGTGTAGGAGCTTTTCCCCCAAGTGTAGGAGCTTTTCCCCCAAGTGTAGGAGCTTTTCCCCCAAGTGTAGGAGCTTTTACC
>JBHBEQ010000058.1:0-12601 GCA_041785575.1 Flavobacterium sp. | reverse complement strand
TTTAAAATTTAACCTTATGAAAAATATTATTTCGCTCCTATCTATCCTATTCCTATTGGTTGGATGTGCAAAAGAAACTATTTTCGAACAAGATCCGTTTGTAGTTGCTTTCGACAAAAAATCGATAAACTACGCAACCATCACAAATGAACAACAAATAAAATTAGTTTTTTCCGAACCTGCAAAATACAGTGGAAGCGTTCGCATCCAAAAAACAGCTATCGAAGCTACCGAAGGAATAGATTATACTACAGTACCTACGTTTTCTCAAGAAGTACTAGAAATTCCTTTTAACGTCGGGGATACAGAATTGCAATTTGTATTTAAAAACCTCATTTTCCCAACAGACCGATTAGATAAAGAAGTCGTATTTCAGATAGCTAGCATCACTTACCCAGAGCCAGTTGCTATTCAAGGCTATAGCACTTGTAGCATTGCCTTCGGAAATTCTTTAGGTGCCATTATATCTCCAAATGTTGGAGGTCCAAACCAACCCAACACCGTGTTTATTGACCTATCGGAAGAAAAACAAACCGCTGTTAGAAGAGACACTTGGGATTTGAGTTTCTATTCTGGAGAGCAATTCAGAGTGGCTTTAAATGGTGCTCTCTATATGTCTGCAAAAGCTCTAGACACCAATGACCTCAACAGTGTAAACACAGCAAATGTGCAAGACCTGTTTAACCAAATCATGGTGGGTACATTCGACCCTTTAAATGAAGAATACGTTGATGCTCCAAATGGCGACATCAACCAAACAGCCATTGGAGAAATTGTATTAGACGATACACAAAACAAAGTGTATTTATTAAACATGGGTTACGAAATAAGTACTACGCAACCTACCGTAGGAAGCACTTCTATTTCTGGCAATCACCGCGGATGGATGAAAATCAGAATATTGCGAAATGGAAGCAACGGCTATGTACTGCATTATGCCTCTCTCGATGACACAAGCTACAAAACTGCTATCATCGAAAAAAACAGTAGTTTCAACTTTACTCACTTTAGCCTTACTCAAGAAAAAACCGTACAGGTAGAGCCTGAAAAAACCAAATGGGATATTGCTTTCACCGTATTTACCGGCGTAAACGAAGGAGCAGGGTCTTACGGATTTTCCGATTTCGTATCTACAAATATGCGTGCAGGTGTTCAAGCATATCAAGTACTTACTTCTGAAGGTTTTAGTTACGACACTTTCAATCTTTCAGATATCGATCAAAATCGCTTTGAAAGCGACCAACGTACTATCGGACTCAATTGGCGCAATGTCATTGACAAAATACTATTTAAAGACCGTTTTTACATTCTAAAGGATACCGAAGGAAATATCTATAAAATACGAATGTTGGCTTTCCTAAATGATGCTGGAGAAAGAGGGTATCCAAAATTTGAATACCAACTGCTAAAATAAATCCAAATCCCACGGTAGAAATTCGGAACAAAAACATTATCCATCTAGTGTAATAAAAAAAACTCCTCAATAGAGGAGTTTTTTTGTACTGATGAAACAATATTAAATTTCAAAAATAGCTTTTAGCGAATTGATAATGTATTGCACCCCAATAGCTAATACCAAAAACCCGACAATTCTAGAAATAGCTACAATCCCAGATGCTCCTAATAGCTTTGAGATGGCACTCGCACTGCGTAAGATGAGAAAGATACTCCCTGCAATAACAAAAACTGCCGCGATAATATACGATTTGTCCATCCAATCTGGATAATCTTGATACATAGCAATGAGAAGTGACATAGCTCCAGGTCCTGCCATCATAGGAATCGCTAAAGGTGTGAGAGCAATATCCGAACGATTTTGAGCATCGTTTTTTACTTTTTTACCAACCCCTCTGGTTTTACTAAAAGACCCTGATAAAAGTCCGAAACCAGAAGTACAAATAACAATACCTCCTGCAATGCGCAATACATCGATACTGATTCCGAAAAACTTTAGAATGTAATCTCCGATGAAAAACGAAATAAGCAAAATTATTAGCACATTTACAGCTGTCCAAAAAGCCGTTTTATTCATTGATTCTTTGGTATCGTTTTGTGTAAGCCCCAAAAAGATAGGCACTGACCCAATTGGATTTAACACAGAGAACAAAGCTCCTAAAGTAAAAATAAATAACTCCATAGTTTTCGTATTTTTCTACAAATTTAAAGGAGTAATTTGTTTCCTACAATGTAAATACACATTTTTTCACTTTCCAAATACAAAACATTCACTACCTAACATAGAAAAAATGTATTATTCCTAAAAAACAAGAATATACTATGTGAAAACTTTGTAAAATATAGAAATTTAACCAATGAAAAACGTACCTTTGTGAGATATAATAAAACTATATAACCAATTTGTTTTAGAAAAATAAAATCGAATGAAATTAGATAGAAAAGATATTCTACAAGCACTCACAAATATATCCATTGCTGGAGAAGGCAAAAATATGGTAGAGAGTGGAGTAGTACAAAATGTAATGACTTTTGGAGATGAAGTTGTTGTAGATTTAGTAATGTCAAACCCTGCTTTACACATCAAAAAAAGAGCAGAAGTTGATATTATGAAAATCATACACGAAAAGGTTTACGACAAAGCAAAAGTAAAAGTAAACATCCGAGTAGAAGCACCTGAGAAACCAGAAATCAAAGGAAAAGCAATCCCAGGGATAAAGAACATCATCGCTGTATCTTCAGGTAAAGGTGGAGTAGGAAAATCTACTGTAACTGCAAACCTTGCTGTAACTCTTGCCAATATGGGCTTTAGAGTTGGTGTTTTGGATGCAGACATCTATGGTCCTTCGATGCCAATAATGTTTGATGTAGAGCGCGCAAAACCTATCTCTGTAGAAGTAGAAGGTAGATCTAAAATGAAACCAATTTCAAGCTATGGTGTAGAACTTCTTTCAATAGGTTTTTTCACTGCACCAGATCAGGCAGTCATTTGGAGAGGACCTATGGCAGCAAAGGCACTTAATCAAATGATTTTTGATGCAGATTGGGGAGAGTTAGACTTCCTTCTTTTGGATTTACCTCCAGGTACAGGAGATATCCATCTTTCACTTATGCAATCGCTTCCGATTACAGGAGCTGTTGTGGTGAGTACACCTCAAGCTGTAGCTTTGGCAGATGCTAAAAAAGGAGTTTCTATGTTTATGTCGGAAAGCATCAACGTTCCTGTATTGGGAATTATTGAAAACATGGCATATTTTACTCCTGCTGAATTGCCAAACAATAAATATTACATCTTCGGACAAGAAGGTGCTAAAAATTTAGCAATGGACTTAGAGGTTCCTTTCTTAGGAGAAATTCCTCTTGTGCAAAGCATCAGAGAAGCTGGTGACTACGGACGTCCTGCGGCATTACAAGAACAATCTATTGTTGCTGAAGCATTCATTGCCTTGGCTAAAAATGTTGTAACAGAAGTTGTAAAACGCAACGAGTCTCTACCACCTACAGAAGCTATTAAAATAACCACTATGGCAGGATGCTCTGCCACTAAAAAATAAATTTATGGGAACAACTGATACCATCAGACAAAACGTAGAAAAAGCACTAGAAGAAATTCGTCCGTTTTTAAATTCAGACGGAGGAGATATCAAATTGATTTCTATAGATGACAACAAACACGTGATTGTAGAGCTTCTAGGAGCTTGTACTGCTTGTAGCGTAAACCAAATGACTCTAAAAGCAGGTGTAGAAACAACAATCAAAAAGTTTGCTCCAGAAATAGAAACCGTAACGAATATTTCGGATATAACATTTTCTTCAAAAGAAGAAAAGTAATACAAAAATCTCAACCATCAACAACATGATTACTACAGATATTCTTATCATAGGTGCAGGGCCTACTGGGTTATTTACCGTGTTTGAGGCTGGTTTGCTAAAAATGAGATGCCACCTTATCGACGGACTTCCACAACCTGGAGGTCAGTTGACAGAACTCTATCCCAAAAAACCTATTTTCGACATTCCTGGATACCCTTCTGTAGGTGCTGGTGAATTAATCGATAATCTAATGGAACAAATAAAGCAATTCGAACCAGGATTTACTCTAAACGAAGTTGCTGAAACCATCGAAAAACAAGACGATGGAACTTTTATCGTAACAACCAATAAAGGTACAAAACATCACGCAAAAGCAGTTGCTATTGCAGGTGGGTTGGGTAGTTTCGAGCCGAGAAAACCTGCTATAGAAAACCTTGCTTTTTACGAAGACAAAGGAGTGGAATATTTTGTAAAAAATCCTGAAATGTTCCGAAATAAAAATATTGTAATTGCTGGTGGAGGTGATTCTGCTCTCGATTGGAGTATATTCCTTACCGATGTTGCAAAATCAGTAACTTTGGTTCATAGAAGAAATGAATTTAGAGGAGCTTTAGATTCTGTAGAAAAAGTACAGGAACTAAAATCTCAAGGAAAAATTCAATTGATTACTCCTGCTGAAGTAACAGAAATTCACGGTGCAGAACACGTAGAAGCGGTAACCATCTCTTTTGAAGGCTCTAATTCTACTCAAAAAATAGAAACCGATTATTTCATTCCTCTTTTTGGTTTAACTCCAAAATTAGGACCTATTGCAAATTGGGGATTAGAGATAGAGAAAAATGCCATCAAAGTAAACAACGCCTTAGACTACCAAACCAATATTGAAGGTATTTACGCTATTGGCGATATCAATACTTATCCTGGAAAATTGAAATTAATTCTCTGCGGATTCCACGAAGCTACTTTAATGTGCCAAAGTGTGTATAACCGCATCAATCCTGGCAAAAAATATGTATTGAAATACACCACTGTATCTGGAGTTGATGGATTTGATGGTTCAAGAAAAGAAGCTGAAAAAGCAGTAGTAAAATCTATAGAATAAACAACTTTATATTTGTGAAAAGAGAAATATCCTTTAGGGGATATCTTCTCTTTTTTTATATCAATAAAATATTTCAAAAACAAAAAATGAAAATAGATGATGAAAAACACTATTTTTGAAAAGAATATTGAAATATAAACTTTAAACAAGCAGTCATTTTAAAAATGAAGTCCCCAATACTTAGATTAAACGACGTAACCATTTCGTTTTTAAAAGAAAAAACGTGGCATCCAATCGTAAAAAACATCGATTTTGACGTATATGAAAACGAAATCCTCGGAATAGTTGGAGAATCTGGTTCGGGAAAATCGGTTACTAGCTTAGCCATCATAGGACTATTACCAAAAAGTATTTCACAAATTTCGAAAGGACACATTTTATACAACAATAAAGAACTCAACAAACTTACCGAAAAGGAATTTGCAAAACTACGAGGCCGAGAAATTTCGATGATTTTTCAAGACCCAATGACTGCTCTAAACCCTTCGATGAAATGTGGTAAACAAGTTGCTGAAGTTTTACAAAAACACACAACTCTTTCCGAAAAAGAAATAAAAAAAGAAGTGCTTTCTCTTTTTGAAAAAGTAAAACTTCCAGAACCAGAAGAATTGTATTACAAATATCCACATCAAATATCAGGAGGACAAAAACAACGAGTAATGATAGCAATGGCTGTTGCATGTAAACCTAAAATTCTCATTGCAGACGAGCCTACAACGGCATTAGACGTAACTGTACAGAAAGAAATCATTGCGTTGTTAAAAGAACTACAAGCAACAACAGAAATGAGTGTAATTTTTATTTCACACGACCTTTCTTTGGTTTCAGAAATTGCACACAGAGTATTGGTAATGTATAAAGGAGAAATTGTAGAACAAAACACTACCGCGCAAATTTTTAATTCTCCCCAAAGGTCTTATACGAAAGCATTGATAGCATCACGTCCAAGTTTGGATTATCGTTTAAAAAAGCTCCCAACTATTCAAGATATTTTTCGAGGTAATTTTTCTCCAGAAATAGAAACAAAAGAAGAACGATCAAAACGCCAACAAGCAATGTATAGCCTACCTCCTCTTTTGGAAGTAAAAAACTTAGAAAAAGTATACTATTCAAACGTAGGACTATTCGGAAGAAAAAAAGCATTCAAGGCAATTGACAACATTCATTTAAAAATTTATGAAGGCGAAACTATGGGACTTGTGGGCGAAAGTGGCTGTGGAAAATCAACTCTCGGAAATGCCATATTATTACTAGACAAGGCTTCTGCTGGCGAAATTTTCTACAAGGGGAAAGACATCACCAAACTCAACAAAACAGAAGAATTACAATTGCGAAAAGAATTACAAATTATTTTCCAAGACCCTTATTCATCACTCAATCCGAGAATTACCGTAGGAAATGCTATAATGGAACCTATGCGAGTTCACGGTTTGTATAAAGATGATAGCGAACGAAGAAAAAAAGCTATTGAAATACTAGAATGCGTTGGTTTGGGAGAAGAACATTTTGATAGATATCCACACGAATTTTCTGGAGGACAAAGACAACGTGTAGGAATCGCAAGAACCATCGCACTACAACCCAAATTAATCGTCTGTGACGAATCTGTTTCTGCTTTGGATATTTCTGTACAAGCACAGGTGTTGAATTTACTCAACGAACTCCAAGAGACTTTAGGTTTTACGTATCTATTTATTTCCCATGATTTGGCAGTGGTAAAATATATGGCAGACCAAATAGCAGTGATGAACAAAGGTAAAATAGTAGAATTAAATGATGCAGATGCTATTTACCAAAATCCAGAATCACCTTATACACAAAAACTTATCGATGCCATTCCAAAAGGAACGTATTAAAAAGGCTGTCCGAATAATTGGACAGCCTTTTTCTTTTGTTCTTTATCAAAATCTATAGCCTAAAGTTAGAAACGAACTCACTTGAAATACTTTGGATTCGTACTTACTCAATGTAGTTAATCCTCTTCGGAAAGTATAGGCAACTCTCCATTTCTTACTATCGATTCCAAATCCAAAATTATATCCAATTTCGTTTTGATAATAATCATTAGTTGTTAATGGGAATACACCATCTTTTGCATCAAATGTATGGCGAAAATAACCACCTATAGCAAAAAAGAAGCGTCCTGAATCAAAATCATAAGTTCTTGTTCCAACTTCAAAATTCAAAGGCAATACCACAGAATGTCTTTTATATACACCCTTTTCTGATTGGCTTGTTGCGTATTCATACGAAGGTGCTAATTGCATTTGCCAAATATTTGAGAGTTTGTAATTCATCTGTAATCCCATTCCGTATGAAAAAGCGTATTTTGCGTTATAAAAACGATTTTTAAACAAATGTGCTCCACTTCCAATATTTGCAAGTACACCAAAATTGAATCGTTTCATTTTAATATTTTTTTCTAATGGCTGCACGTATTCACTACTCATTATAGAATTATTTGCAACGTCGGTAATTACTTTTGCCATAAACTTATTGAGCTTTACCATTCCATCATAATCCAATAGATGTGCTTTATCTTCTGGTTGGTGATAAGGAGACTTTTCACCTGTAAAAACGTGAACTGCTGGTATTCCTATTTTTCCAAATGGGTAGGTATCAGTTTGTCGTTCTAACATATTGTTTACTTCATACAAATTGATATCCCCAGCATATTTTTCAGCAATCTCTTTCCCATTAGTAATGCTAGTAATACCTTTGAGGTCTATTCCATTATTAGCTTGAAGCATTCCAACCATATCAAAACTAAACATCGCAATTGTGTTTTCTTTAATGTTGGAGCTTAGATTGTTTACAAAATATGTAGAGCCGTGCAATCCACTCTCTTCTGCATCAAAAGCGATAAAAATCAAACTTCTTTTTGGACGATTTTCTTTTTTAGCAAAATGTTTTGCCAATTCGATAATAGCAGAAACTCCTGAAGCATTATCATCTGCTCCTGAATAAATAACTTTTTCCTCACCTCTGTTTATATAACCAAGATGGTCGTAATGCGCTCCTAATACAATGTATTGATTTTTAAGTGCGGGATCGCTACCTTCTATCATACCAATCACATTAGTTGCGGGTATTCTAATGATTCTTTGTGCAAAATTAAAAGGTTGTAAATAGTCTTCTACAAAAGGTTGTAAACCTGCTTTTTTGAATTGTTTTTGAATATACAAAGTAGCTTCATCTTTTCCTTTTGTTCCCAACCCACGTCCTTCGAATGCATCAGAAGCTAAAATCGTTACGTGTTCTTTATAGTCATCAGGATTATTGGTCTGAGCTGATATTTCTGTTCCAATTACAGAAAGTAACGCCATTGTAAAAATTTTTGTTTTCATATTTTCTATTTACTGTTATTTTCAAAATAGGAAATTATATTAGAAACGATTACTTCTTTTTTTTCAATAAATACGTTCCAAACACATAAATCCACATTGTTATTATTATAAAAAATATTTTAATGTTTTGTCATTGAGAAAAAAAACTCCCCTGAAAAAAATCAAGGGAGTAATTTATGATTGTAACTAATAAAATTATCTTACAAACTTGCTTTTAAGTATTCTCTATTCATTCTAGCAATGTTTTCAAGAGAAATTCCTTTCGGACATTCTACCTCACAAGCTCCTGTATTTGTACAGTTACCAAATCCTTCTGCATCCATTGCTTCTACCATGTTTAAAACACGCTCTGTAGCTTCTACTCTACCTTGAGGTAAAAGTGCGAACTGAGATACTTTTGCAGAAACAAACAACATTGCAGATGAGTTTTTACAAGTCGCTACACAAGCACCACAACCGATACAAGTTGCTGCGTCAAATGCACGGTCAGCATCATATTTACGGATTGGTGTGTTGTTAGCATCTTGAGTATTACCTGAAGTATTTACAGAGATAAATCCTCCTGCATGTTGGATACGATCAAAAGCAGAACGGTCTACTACTAAATCTTTTATCACTGGAAATGCTTTAGCTCTCCACGGCTCGATATAGATTGTATCACCATTTTTAAATTTACGCATATGCAACTGACAAGTTGTAATGCCTCTATCTGGACCGTGTGCTTCACCGTTAATGAAAAGAGAACACATTCCACAAATACCTTCACGACAATCGTGGTCAAATGCTACTGGGTCGTCACCCTTTTCTACTAGTTCGTTATTTAAAACGTCCAACATTTCAAGGAACGACATATCAGGTTCAATCCCGCTGATTTTATAATCAACCATTTTACCTTTATCCTGTGCGTTTTTCTGACGCCAAATTTTTAATGTAAGATCCATCTTTAAGAATTTTTACATAGATTACTACAATTGGTTTTATCCAACTGTCATCCTCTTTATATTATTTATAACTACGAGTTACCATTTTAATGTTTTCATAAATCAACGGCTCTTTGTGTAGAACCGCTTCTCTTGGGTTTCCTTTGTATTCCCAAGCAGCTACATAAGAGAAGTTTTCGTCATCGCGTTTTGCTTCTCCTTCTTCTGTTTGGTGTTCTTCACGGAAGTGACCTCCACAAGATTCTTCACGGTGTAAAGCGTCTTTTGCAAACAACTCTCCTAATTCTAAGAAATCTGCTACACGAAGTGCTTTTTCTAATTCTTGATTGAATGAATCAGCTGTTCCAGATACTTTTACATCTCTGTAAAACTCTTCTCTCAATTCAGCAATTTCGTCCATTGCTTCAGTGAGACCTTTAGCATTTCTAGCCATACCTACTTTATTCCACATGATTTTACCTAACTTTTTGTGGAAGTAATCAACAGAATGAGTCCCTTTGTTGTTCATCAAGTGATCAATCATTTTACGAACGTTGTTTTCTGCTTCTTCAAATTCAGGTGTATCTGTAGAAATTGCACCAGTACGGATATCCTTAGCTAAGTAATCTCCAATTGTGTATGGCAATACGAAATATCCATCTGCTAATCCTTGCATCAAAGCAGAAGCTCCTAAACGGTTTGCTCCGTGGTCAGAGAAGTTTGCTTCTCCTAAACAGTAACAACCTTCGATTGTTGTCATCAAATTATAATCTACCCAAATTCCTCCCATTGTGTAATGTACGGCAGGATAAATCATCATTGGAGTTGTGTATGGATCTTCGTCAACGATTTTCTCATACATTTGGAAAAGGTTTCCATATTTATTTTCTACAACTTCTTTTCCTAGTTTGTATACCAATTTAGCATCGTTTTCATCTAAATGATTGATACGAGCCTGTTCTTTTCCGTAGCGTTCGATAGCTGAAGCGAAATCTAGATATACAGCTTCTCCAGTTGCATTAACTCCAAAACCAGCATCACAACGCTCTTTAGCCGCACGTGACGCAACGTCTCTTGGTACTAAGTTACCAAATGACGGATATCTACGCTCTAAATAGTAATCTCTATCTTCTTCCGCGATTTGTGTCGGTTTTAATTTTCCTTCACGAATTGCTTTTGCATCTTCTAATTTTTTAGGTACCCAAATACGTCCATCGTTACGCAAAGACTCTGACATCAAAGTCAATTTTGATTGGTGCTCTCCTGTAACAGGGATACAAGTTGGGTGAATTTGTGTATAACATGGGTTTGCAAAGTAAGCCCCTCTTTTGTGTGCTTTCCAAGCTGCTGTAACGTTTGATCCCATTGCATTTGTAGACAAGAAGAAAACATTTCCATAACCTCCTGTTGCAATAACTACTGCGTGTGCAGAGTGTCTTTCGATTTCTCCTGTAATCAAGTTTCTAGCAATAATTCCTCTTGCTTTACCTCCTACAATTACTAAATCAAGCATTTCGTGGCGGTTATACATTTTGATTTTTCCACGTCCAATCTGACGGTTCATTGCTGAGTAAGCACCTAGTAATAATTGCTGTCCTGTTTGACCTTTAGCGTAGAATGTACGCGACACTTGTGTTCCTCCAAAAGAACGATTATCTAGTAATCCTCCATATTCACGAGCCAAAGGCACACCTTGAGCAACACATTGGTCAATAATATTTACAGACACTTCAGCCAAACGGTGAACATTTGCTTCACGTGCACGATAGTCTCCTCCTTTTACTGTATCATAAAATAAACGGTAAATAGAGTCTCCATCTCCTTGATAGTTTTTAGCAGCATTGATACCACCTTGAGCAGCAATCGAGTGAGCTCTACGAGGTGAATCTTGGTAGCAAAATGCTTTTACATTATATCCTAACTCTGCTAACGTTGCTGCTGCAGAACCACCTGCTAAACCCGTACCAACGATAATAACGTCGATATTTCTCTTATTGGCAGGGTTTACCAAATTAATATGATTTTTATAATCTGTCCATTTTGAACTTATTGGACCATGCGGTATTTTGTTATCTAAAGCCATAACTACTTATGATTTATTTAGATTATTATTTTAATAAAAAGTGAATGTAAATTGGAATTATTGCGAACAACGCTGGAACAATAATTGAAAACGCTTGTCCTACATTTTTAATAAGTCCATTATAGCGTGGATTGTTTACCCCCATTGATTGGAAAGCACTCTTGAATCCGTGTGACAAGTGAAATGCTAATACCACCATTGCCAATACATATAAAATAGTTGCCACCAATCCTGTTTCTGGATTTTTGAAGAAATCTACTGTAATTTTATACAAATCTTTGTAAGCTGTTTTGTACTCTTTTCCTCCAAAGTGAAACTCTTTTCCTTTTTCTAATTTCACTTCTCCAAGTGAAGGATCAAAATAAACTACTTCGTTAGTTTGTGGATTTAATTGTTTTACAACAAACCCTCCATCTGTAGTGTTTATCACCTGTAATTTTTGCTCACCCATTGGAGTTTGCAACACTCTTTCTTGAGTTTGTAATGGCATTTGAGAAAAATGCATTTTAGCCCAGAAATTAGCCATGTGTGTAACAATGAAAACCAAAATCAAGGTTCCTAACACTGCCATATTTCTTGAAGAAAAAGAACTATTTGCTGCTGCATTGTTTTTTGCATAAGCAATAGGTCTTGCATTTTTGTTTTGAATCGTAAGAACGATTCCATCAACTGCGTGAAAGATAATTGAAAAATACGTCAAATAAGACAATACCTTAATCGCAGGATTTGTTGTCATAAAATGTGCGTATTGATTGAATTGAAGGTCTGTGCCGTAAATCAACTGCAGGTTACCTACCAAGTGCCCAATCAAAAAGACACACAAAAATAAACCAGTAAGCGCCATCCAATATTTCTTTGCTAATGACGACTTTAAAAGAGCAGATTTTGCCATAATTTATATTAATTGTTTAATCTTTTAAATTATCACACAAAATTAATCCTATTTCTACTTCTATCAAATGAATTTACTCTATTTATACCGAATTTAAACTACTGTAAAAAAAGCTTTTTATTAACTGATTATTAACAATTTGACTAATGTGTTTTGACAACATCTTCATCTACCACAATTAAATAATCTGCTTTTTTTGTATTTTCTTCATCTAACTTATGTATATCTTTCTGCTCAACCACTGAAATCGTTTTCACATTTAATCCGGTACTATATTGTTGAATATACCAATAAACACCTTCGTAATAATCACTGTGGTACGAACCATTTATGTGAATAAAAAGTTGGTTTTTCTGTATATTTTGAACAATAAAATAAGCCATTGTTGCATCCTTTATTGCTTGTGCTTTAGGAAAGTTTTCATTTGGTTGCTTTTCATTTCCAAACATTTCTAACATTTTTTTATACGATGGTAAATTTGCATCATAC
>JBHBEQ010000057.1:0-9288 GCA_041785575.1 Flavobacterium sp. | reverse complement strand
AGCCAACAACACATCTGATTCTGTAATTGCTCCAACTCCTTTGTGGATGATATTCACTTGAATTTCTTCTGTTGATAGTTTCGAGAACGAATCTGACAATGCTTCTACCGAACCATCCACGTCTCCTTTGAGAATGATGTTAAGTTCTTTAAAGTCACCCAATGCGATACGTCTTCCGATTTCAGCAAGTGTGATATGACGTTGTGCTCGTACCGATTGCTCACGGATAAGCTGTGTTCTTTTCGCTGCAATTTGTTTTGCTTCTCTTTCATCTTCAAACACATTGAATTTATCCCCTGCTGTTGGGGCACCATCTAATCCTAAAATAGAGATTGGTCTAGAAGGACCTGCTTGTTTTACAGATTTTCCTCTTTCATCGTGCATTGCTCGAATCTTACCGTGGTTTTTACCAGCAAGTACGTAATCTCCAATTTTCAACGTTCCTGATTGCACAAGTACTGTAGAAACATATCCTCTACCTTTATCTAAATATGCTTCTACTACTGTCCCCGACGCAACTTTATTCGGGTTAGCTTTTAGTTCTAACATCTCTGCTTCTAAGAGAACTTTTTCTAACAATTCAGGTACTCCTTGTCCGAATTTTGCAGATATATCTTGAGATTGGTAAGATCCACCCCATTCTTCCACTAAGAAGTTCATCGAAGCCAATCTTTCTTTTATTTTTTCTGGATTTGCAGTAGGTTTATCTACTTTGTTTATCGCAAAAATAATTGGTACACCAGCAGCTTGAGCGTGAGATATAGCCTCTTTTGTTTGTGGCATTATATCATCATCAGCTGCTACAACTATAATTGCAATATCAGTCACCTGAGTTCCACGTGCACGCATCGCTGTAAATGCCTCGTGACCTGGTGTATCTAAAAACGTAATTTTTTGCCCGTTGTCAAGTGTTACACTATATGCACCAATGTGCTGAGTAATTCCTCCTGACTCGCCAGCAATTACGTTAGCTTTACGTATGTAATCTAAAAGGGAAGTTTTACCGTGGTCAACGTGTCCCATAACAGTAACAATTGGAGCTCTTGGTTCCAAATCTTCTGGTCTATCTTCCTCAACTTGTACTTGCTCTTCAATATCAGCAGTGGTAAACTGTACTTCATAGCCAAATTCATCTGCTACAATAGTCAATGTTTCAGCATCTAAACGCTGGTTCATTGTAACCATTATACCCAATGACATACAAGTTCCAATTACTTGGGTAATTGGCACATCCATCATTGTTGCTACTTCACCTACTGTAACAAACTCTGTAACTTTTAATACTTTACTCTCTTGGTCTGCACGAGCTTCTTCTTCTTTTTTACGATGTTGCTCTCTCTTATCTTTTCTATATTTAGCAGACTTCGATTTATTTTGTTTCCCTTGTAGTCTCTCAAGCGTTTCCTTGATTTGGTTTTTCACCTCTTCTTCAGTAGGCTCTACTTTTACTACAGGTTGTTGTTTACCTTTTCCAAAGTTTTTAGCTCCTTTTTTACCAGTATTTCTATCGTTGTTTCTTCCTTGACCTTGTGGAGCTGCTGATGCTTTTTGCTCTACACCTTCTTTTACAATGCGCTTGCGCTTGTTTTTATTAGCATTAGCATTGTTATTACCTTCTTTTTTAGGCTCTTTCTTAGGTTCCTCTTTTTTCTTCTTAGGTTTTTCAAATTGTGAAAGATCTATAGTTTGACCTGTGAAAGTAGCTCCAGATAACTTTTGATATTGTGTTTTAATCACAACATCTTCCTCCGTTTTCTCCTCTTTAGGTTCAACTGATTTAAAAGATTTTTCTTCAGCTTTTTCTTCAGCTTTTTTCTCTTTTTTAGGAGTTTCTGCTTTTTTAACTGGTTCTATAACCTGCTCTTTCTTTACAAGTTTTTCCTGTTTTTCAGGTTTCGCTTCTAAAACTTTCTCTTGGTTTGTATTTTTTTCTACAGATGGCTCTACAACCTCCTTAGCCGACGACACACTTTGTTCTTGTTCTGATTTTGGAGCTTGTTCTTTAGTTGAATCTGTTTTTTTAGGATTCAAATCTATTTTTCCAACCGCCTTAATAGAAGCTACTTTCTCTGCTCTTGCACGAATAATTTCTGCCTGAACAGCTTCTTCTTTTTTGCGTTTTTCTTCAGCCTCTTTTTCTCTTTCTATGCGCAAAGCTTCTTTTTCTTTGCGTTTTTCTTCACTTACCTCCAAAGAGGCTTCTTTCTTACCTTTATCTGCAGAGAATTGTTTTTCCAATGCTTCATACTCTTCTTGCGACAATTTCGCATTTGGAGATGAATCCACCTCGAACCCTTTGGTTTTTAAAAATTCCACGGCTCTTTCGAGAGAAATATTATATTCTCTTAATATTTTATTTATTCTTATTACTCTTTTTTCAGACATATCTGCTTTTAATATTTTGTGTATCGTTGTGCTGTCGTTTGGTTGTTATTCTGCGTCTTCTTCAAATTCTGCTTTGAGAATGTTTATTATCTCAACAACAGTTTCTTCTTCTAAATCTGTTCTACGCACCAATTCTTCTACAGTATTTTTTAAAACGCTTTTCGCTGTATCTAAACCAATTTTTTCAAACTCATCGATAATCCATTGATCGATTTCATCTGAAAATTCTTTCAATTCTACATCGTCTTCCTCGATAGCGTTGATTCCGTCTCTATAAATATCGATTTCATAACCAGTAAGCATACTTGCTAATCGAATGTTTTGACCTCCTCTACCGATTGCTTTAGACACCTCTTGTACATCTAGATATACATTTGCTGTCTTTTTTTCTTCGTTTATTTTTACTTCGTTAACCTTTGCTGGATTTAATGCTCTCGAAATATACAAATTTTTATTCGTTGTAAAATGAATTACATCAATATTTTCGTTTCCTAACTCACGTACTATTCCGTGGATTCTAGAACCTTTCACTCCTACACAAGCTCCTACCGGATCTATATTTTCACTGTAGCTATCTACTGCTATTTTTGCTTTTTCTCCCGGAATGCGAACTACTTTTTTAATAGTAATTAATCCATCTAGAATTTCTGGTATTTCTTGCTCAAACAATTTTTCTAAAAACAACTCAGAAGTTCTACTCATAATAATCTGTGGTTTATTTCCTTTCAAATCTACAGATTCAATAATACCTCTAACTTGTTCTCCTTTTTTGAAGTAATCTGATGGAATTTGTTTATCCTTTGGCAATACTATCTCATTCCCTTCGTCGTCTAAAAGGATAACTGCCTTCGGACGCACGTGATGTACTTCTGCTGAATAAACCTCATTCACTAAATCTTTGAATTGTTTGTAAAGATTTGTGCTATCGTGTTCGTGAATTTTAGTAATTAAGTTCTGACGCAACGCTAAAATTGCACGTCTTCCCAATTCTATCAATTTCACCTCTTGAGTCACTTCTTCTCCTACTTCAAAATCTGGTTCGATACGTTGTGCTTCAGACAAAGAAATCTCCATATTTTCATCTTCTACTTCACCATCATTTACCACAATTCTATTTCTCCAGATTTCCATATCCCCTTTATCTGGATTGATGATTACGTCGAAATTATCGTCTGTTCCAAAACGCTTTTTCAAAGCACTTCTCAATACTTCTTCCAAAATAACCATCAAGGTTGTTTTGTCTATATGTTTATTATCATTAAATTCTGAAAACGACTCTATTAGTGCTATATTTTCCATGAATTGTTTTATTTATATATATTTTAAAATGTAATTATCACTACTGCTTTTTTTATCTCTGAATAGGAAATTTCAACTTTCTTTTCTACTGTTTCCTTTCCTTTCCCTACTTTCTTCGGTTCTCTCGCCTTCCACTCCAAGATAATTGTATCTTCATTTGCTGAAGTTAAAACTCCTTCGATTTTCCCATCTTCTGTATGCACTTCTAACTTTCTTCCTACATTCTTTTTGTATTGTCTTGGAAGCTTTAACGGTGAAGTTGCACCTGCTGAAGCTACTTCTAACGAAAAATCCTGTTCTTCTCTATCTAAATTGTGCTCAATTGATCTACTTACATCTATACAATCTTGAAGCGTCACTCCGTGATCTCCATCGATAACTACTGAAATTTTATCATCTGATGAAATAGAAAAATCAATCAAAAATAAAGACGGATGTGATGCTAAACCTTCTTCCAACAAGGCTTGTACCTTTTCTTTAAATTCCATATTTTCTATAAAAAGAGGGGACTTATCGCCCCCTCATTATTCAATTTCTCACTAAACAACTCTGCAAATATACGTCATTTTTTTGATTTTCAGCAAAACAAACTTCTTTTTTACTCTTTAAACCTGTTTTAATTTTATAGCATTGTTTTTTTAGATATTTTCAAATGGATTTTTAGCCTTGCTTTTGGATTTTTTTTTCGAAATAATTAAAAATCAAAAGCACAAAAAGTACCTCTTCTTTCTTCTTTACATGTTTTCTTTACCATTTTCCTAAATATAATTGCTTTATATTAATATATTCTTACGAAATTTGTACCTGCAAAATTTATTAAAACATGGGTTTTAAATCAAGAGTAAATCACATACGAAGAACTTTTTTCAAGAAATTAACCGAAAATATAGGAAAAAAATCTATTGAAGAGATGCAGCAAAAAGCGCATCAATTTCAGGCTAAAAAAATCCTTATCAACAGGCCTAATCATCGCTTAGGAAATATGCTTCTTATCACTCCTTTGATTCAAGAGGTTGTTGCTACTTTTCCTGATGCTCAAATAGACTTGTTTGTAAAAGGAAAACTAGCACCAATTGTTTTTAAAAATTATCCTCAAATTGGAGAAATTATCGAATTACCTAAAAAAACGTTCGATGATTTTTATACCTATCTAAAAGTGTGGGCTTCTCTTAAAAAGAAAAAATACGATTTGGTTATCAACGTTGAAAAAGGCTCTTCTTCAGGTAGATATTCTACCGCTTTACCAACTGCCTCTTTTAAGTTTTTTGGTGACGATTGGGAATATCTTAAAACGAAATACAGCGATTACGGTCACATTGCAAAATATCCTGTGTACAACTTTCGTCATTTTTTAGAGCTGATGAACCAAAAACCTCTTTCGCAAGATGTACCTCTTCTAGATATTCGACTTTCGGATGAAGAAAAAGAACAAGGAAAAAAAGTCCTCTATGAAGTAATTCCAGACAAGAATAAGAAAACCATAGCCTTTTTCACTTATGCTACTGGTGCTAAATGCTATTCTGTAGAATGGTGGACGGAATTTTACAACAAGTTTTATCCTGAATTTCATCAAAACTACAACCTCATCGAAATCCTCCCTGCGGAAAACATTTCACAATTAGAAAGAAAACTACCTACTTATTACAGTAAAGACATTCGTGAAATGGCTTCCTTAATAAACCAATGTGATTTAATAGTTGCTGCAGATTCGGGAATTATGCACTTGAGTAGTGCTTCGCAAGCTCCTACATTAGGATTATTTTCTGTAACCAGTACCGAAATGTATCAACCGTATGGAAACAAAAACACTTTTGTGCATACCGATTTTGAAAACGTTGACGATATCATTGAAAAAATGCGAAAGATATTATTATAATGCAATTAAAATTGGATTTATTCTAATTTTTATATAACTTTATATCCATTAAACAAAGTAAATTCTTTTTTATGAAAAAAATATTAGTTCCTACAGATTTTTCGTCTCACGCTTTTACTGCTGTGAAAGTTGCAGCAGATATCGCCAGACGCACAGGTGCAGAATTATATCTTTTACACATCATAGAACTTCCAGGTGATGCATCAGATGCTGTCCGTTCTGGATACGATATTCCTGAGGTGTTGTTTTTTAAAAATTCAGCTGAAAAACGCTTATCTGAAATCTCACTTTCTCCGGAATTAAATGGACTTACAGTATATCAAATACTAAAACTCGGACGTACATTTTCAAACGTTAATGAGGTGGCAGAAGAAAACGATGCTAACTTAATCGTAATGGGATCTCACGGAGCTAGTGGTGTAAAAGAAATGCTCATCGGTTCAAATACCGAAAAAGTTGTTCGTTCATCAAACATCCCCGTGTTGGTTATTAAAGAAAATGAATCTGAATTAAACTTCAACAGAGTAGTTTTTGCTTGTGATTTTATGTCTGAAAACATCACACCTTACCAAAGAATCATTTCTTTCTTTGAAGCAAACAACATCAAACCTCACTTTTTGATGATCAACACGCCAAACAATTTTAAATCTACTCATGTTGCTAATGAGTTGATTAATGAATTCATGAACAAACTAGCTATCCAAGATTTTGAATACACTATTTACAACGACACGGATGTAGAAAGCGGTATTCTGAATTTCACTAATAATTTCGGAGCCGACCTCATCGCAATGGGTACACACGGTCGCACTGGATTCTCTAGATTACTCAACGGAAGTATAAGCGAAGATTTGGTTAACCATTCCCCTTTGTCTGTACTTACTTTCAAAATATAACAATATATTATCACCAACAAAAAGCCGTTGTTACTACAAAAGTACAACGGCTTTTTGTATTAATTTTACAAACTAAATCGCGTCTTGAACCCAAGCAAAACAAATCTTGGCAACAATCGATAAGTCGTTTTACTATAACCAACATCACTCATCGAAAAAGTAGTAAAATCACGTTTGTTAAACAAATTATTCCCTCTAAGAAATATTTCATATTTACCTTCTTTAAGTTTATGAAGTACCTCTACATCCATAAATAAATGATTGCGTTGAGATTTTTCTAAACTACCGAAATAATAATGCTCTGTTACAACTTTTGCAGTCCATTTATCCGATGTGAAATAAACATCAAAGTAACTAAAACCATTGGTGTAATCACTTTTAAAATTTGGAGATTCTACAGAAGATTTATCCCACTCTGTTCCTGCATAGAAATTAAAAGGTATTTTTAAGTTGGTCTTCCATTCAAAACGATATCTTTTTCCATAAAATTTATTTTCTCGCAAACCAGAATTATTCACCTCATTATAAAAATTAGATATATCATATCCTAATTCTAAAACAAAAGTACTCTTTATTTTTCTCCAATAATAATTAGCATGAAATTTAGCTCCATATCTATCTCCTCCATCTATGTAAATAGACTCTGACAACGAACTATTTTGCTCTATCAATTGTCTACTCGACAACATCTTATTTTGTTTCTCGTAATCTAACATAAATCTAAATATATATCTATTTAAAAAATGATTTATGTTATAACTCACATTTGCCGATTGGTTATACGTTAGTCTAAAATCTCCCAATCCTCTATGAAAACTTCGAGAAGAACTCAATAAATAGGCATCGTTAACTTCTAGAATATTAGTATCGTAAAATCGTAGATTATACGATGCAATTATGGTTTGTTTTGGTTTTATATCCCATTGCAAATTTGCCATTGGATTTACATAAAAAAATCCTTTTTGTTTATCTGATTGTAAATTAGAAAAATGATTCATTACATAATGTGCAGAAACCTTGGTATTTAATTCTACTTTTTTGAAATGAAATCTATAATTTGTATTAATATAAGAATCTTGTGATCCAAATTTTCCTTTTGTTTGATATCCTTCTGGATTAAAAGATATTGTTTCATTCCACAAAGAAAAATGAGAAGAAATCTTTTGAAGACTATTTTCATATCCGAATTGAACACCCCAATTGTCACTATTTTGTTTTGTTCTAAGATCCACTTCCGTTCCGAAATAAGTCTTAGAATTATCAAAATCGTTTTTCATTTGCTTGGCATCAAAGGCAAACAAATCACCCATTAGATAATCATCTATGTGATATTTTTGAGGCAATTCATTTGAAAAAAATCTCGTCTTAAACAACAATACTATTCTATCGTTCCACTTATGTGTATAAGTTGCTTTTTGGTCGATAAACGCATTGCGTGACTCTAATTTTTCTAATGTATTCAATCCGTTAAACGTCAGATTATCCTCATTGTTTTGAGTTCCGTAGTAATAGATAGAACTCACCTGCAACATTTGTTTTTCTGAAATATCGTAAGTTCCTAAAAAATTTATATATCCCGAATTCAAACGACTATTAAAGTCTTGAGTTTCGTTATTTTCAAAATAAGCAGCATTCACATTTGTAATCGAGTTTCTATTGCTATAAGCATAATTTTTATCCAACCCTAAAAAACCCGTTAGCCTTATCTTTACCTTTTCTGACAATGGCACAATACTACTCAGCGATACATTGTTCTGACTATTAATCCTTGTGCGATAATCTTTTAAAAGAGGGGCTCTATACGCACTTAGACTCATTATTGGATACAACATTCTTGTTGTTCCTACGCTTTCTATCTCATTATTGTTAAAAAACATCTCACTAAGCGACCCTACCCTATCTACTCCTACATTATTTGTTCCAGCATTCAAAAAATTCTTATACGAATTGCTAAAATTCATCAAATTCCCTGTTGCATCATAATGTTTTTTTGAATCTAAATCATAGGCTAATCCTATATCTCCAAACCATATATTTTCATATTCTTTATCTATGGTAAGATTTATAGCCACTCCTTCTGATTTTTGAAATCCTTTAAGCAACTTATTTTTGGAATGCTTGCGTATAATTTCTACTTTATCCAAAGGTTTATTGGGCATGTTTTTGGTAAGTAAGGTATATCCACTATCAAACAAATCATCGCCTCCTACCATTACACTTTCTACAACCTTATCTTCAAATTTTATTTTTCCATCTTTTTGCACCTCTATACCTGGCAGGTTTTTCAACAAATCTTCTACTACTTGCTCCCGACCAGTTGTCCACGATTTTGCATCAAAAACCAAAGTATCTCCTCTAAGCTGTATCGGATTTTTTACTTCTATAACAATTTCTTTTAGCTCTTCTACATTTTTGTCTAGCACAAACTCTATGGTGTACTTTTTTTGATCAGGGGTTACTCGAAGTGTTTCAAAACTTCGAGCAAAACCTATTTTTTTTACTTCTACAACAAAATTTCCTTTTGACTCTATTTCTATAGAATACGCTCCTTGCTGGTCTGTAAATCCAAAATATAGAATATTATCCGCTTCGTCTTTTACTAATACCGATGCATTAAATATAGGCTGATTAGAATCATCAATCACTTTCCCGTTTAACATTGTTTGAGCTTGTACCCATTGAAAACACAGCAATAGAAAAAATAAAAAACTTGCTCTAATCAATTTTTTTTAATTTTTATTATTATACCATATTACTCATCCCATTCATAAACCGCCTCTATTCCTGCTTCAGTTGTTGAAGACGTTACTTCTACATCTTCATCTCTTTCGT
>JBHBEQ010000056.1:0-2786 GCA_041785575.1 Flavobacterium sp. | reverse complement strand
GTAAGTAGCTCTTGCATTAAGCCTTGTTTTATTTGTCGGGCTTTAATCAATTTTTGTTCTAAAGCTTCTATTTCGGCATCCATATTGGATAATATTGTTGCGATACGGGTTTGTTTTTCTATCTTTGGTATAGGAATTTCAATCTTTCTAATATCGTCTAAAATTAAATTTTGATGTGAACCAGCTTTCACATTTCCAAATAGTTTTAACTGACCTTCTCTTGATTTTAAATAATACATAACCCAATCAATAATTTCGGGATTCTTAAATTTAAGAATTGCAATAGCGCCACCAATGAAAGCTAATTCATTCCTTTCATACACCCCAATATTACCTATTGCACCTGATATTGAAATTAACAACGACTTCTCATTTAACAATATTCTAGGGAAATTTATAGCTAAATTCTTCGGTATATAATAGTCAGTATTAAGATTAATCCATTTATTGTTGAAATCCTTATTTTGAATAAATGGTATATCATTTTCAGATTTTGTTTGAACTAAAGATGGTTTGATATATGCAGAATAATCAAAACCTGTTTGCTTTGTGAAAATTTTTGTTAGATCCCCCAACTTCTTCACTTCCCAATCTTGTTTAGGTGTAAGGAGTTTTTGCATAGCACCTTGTTTGATAAGTTGCTTTTTAGCAATCAAATCTTCTAAACTTGTTATCCAATGGTCTGTATCGCTTAAAACTTCGGCTATGGCTTGTTGCTCAGGGAGAGGGGGGCAAACAAATAATGTACTTTTAAGAATACCATTGTAAAGTCTTTGAATTGTTCCTCCTTCAGTGTTGTATTTAATAACCTCTAATACATACTTTAGAAGTTTATTTGAAATAATATCTTCTCTATTCTCTATCCAGACAATATTGGAATCTTGAAAATAACTTTCATCACCATTATAGACCACAATTCTACCAATTGTACCAGCAGCTGAAATTAATATTTCACCAACTTTAGGATATGGGAATTTAGCTTTAAATTCTTCAAAAAGCTCTCTACATATATAGGCATCTGGCTCTTTACCAAATGTGCCAATTTTGAAAAACGGTATTTCACCATATTCTGAAGTTTGATATTGAAAAACTCTTCTACACATCTTGACTTCTCCCAATTCCCCCAACTTCTTCACTTCCCAATCCTCAGGAATTAGCCCTATTTCTGTTTGTTTCATCATCATAACCCATTTTAATGGTTAGTTATCAATGGTTAATTGTTGATTGTTTTCATTAACCATTATTTTTTCCTTGCTTATTTTAGTGTCAATCTTGCTTATTTTTTTAAAAATGTCTGTATATCAATGTTTTACAATTTATTTTTTCCCTTGCTTAATGAGAGGCTAATCTTGCTTAATCTTTTTTTAGGGTGTATTTTGCATTGGCATCTCGCTGTTTTTTGCTGTGACGCTCTATGAGTTTCATCTCTACAAAAGCATTCAAATAGCTACGGATAGAGTTGCTGTTGATTTTGGTATAGTCGCTTAAATCGCCTATCGTAGCAGAACCATTGGTAAAAAGATAAAACAAAATAGCTCTTTGGGTTTCGTTAAACTCTATCCAATGGTTTTCTATACCTGTCATTAGCTCTGGAGAGATTGCTTTTTCGTGTGAGCTTACTCGGTTGCGTAGTGTTAGATAGACATTGCCGTTTTGTTCTCGGTATTCTGGCTCTGCAAGTAACGATTTCTCCATAGATTGATAGATACGCAAAACACCTTCGTTTAGCTGTCGCACATAGCCCAAATCTTCCAAAACTCTGGCAATGCGCGGATTTCTAGCAAAGCGTTCGGTTTTGATATTTTCAATAGTTACCTGTGCAGGTAGTGGTCCGCTATTACTTATCTCTATGCGGTCATCAAAATGCTTGATGTAGATGGCACTTCCCTGCACATTATAAGAGCGGTGACAAAGAGCATTTACTATACCCTCTAACCAAGCTTCTTCAGGGTATTCTGGCACTTTTTGAAACTTCCCTTGCTGTATGTTTAGGAAATAATAATCTCGTAGAGAAGCACGGATGAAATAGGTAAGTTCATCTATCAGGCGTGGAATGTTGTTTTCAAAGCGTTGATCTTTTACTACATTGTGTTCGCTTCCTACTTTAGCTAATGTACCATCGTAACGGATATAACGCACCGAAGCTGAAGGAATGTATCGTTCTGGGTCTTGGGCAAAAAGCAACACTGCCGATTTTTTTAGCTGATAACCTGTGGCGGCTTTCACTACTAAATTGCGTTTGTAGAGCAATTCTAATACATCGCCTTTGAAATTGAGTTTGGTTTTGTATTCTTCTAATAAGGTTTTATCTAAGTCTTCAAGATCAAAATCGCTGGCAACTTCATCTTCAAAACGGCGGATATTTTTGTCGTATTCCAATTTTTTGATTTGCTCTCTATCCAATTTTCGGTTGCTATCTGCAACACGCAAAAAGACTTCATCGGTATCTTTTCGGCTGTAAATCCTTTCTATATCGTGTTCTATGTGGTATAAGAAAATTAACTTCCCATCTATTACAATTTCTTCCAATTGAATATGGCAAGGTGGCTGAATGAAATCAAAAGTAAGTTTTCGGTATTGGTCTAATTTATCAGAAATCTGAACCAAATCTTGAAACTCGCCATTATCTGATGTTCCCAATACCAATACACCCCCGTCGGCATTAAGCATACCAATGAGTTCCTCTGCTATTTTAGTAGGTTTAATACCTTTGTCGCCCAATCCTTTACGCTCAAAATATTGATTTTCGGGCTGAGTTTGTAGATATTCTTTCGTAATGATACTAT
>JBHBEQ010000055.1:0-8302 GCA_041785575.1 Flavobacterium sp. | reverse complement strand
TGCAAAAATAATGCTAATAAAAGATAAAACAAATTTTAATAAGTTTTAATTTTTTATGTAATGTTTAAAAAAAGGTGCATGATTGTTTGTGTAAAAGGTGTGTTTAGCACAAAGAATAGATAGGTTTATTTGTATTTTTGAAAATAAAAAGTTAAATTTATCGTGAAGTGTAAAAAAGAAAATTATGTTAGTGAAGGTTTACGGAAGTGCAGTCTTCGGAATAGACGCCACTACCATTGTAATAGAAGTTAACATTGATAAAGGAATAGGTTATCATTTAGTTGGATTGCCGGATAATGCTGTAAAAGAGAGTAGTTATCGCATTGCAGCAGCTTTATCTAATTGTGGGTATAAATTGCCAGGGAAAAAAATCACTATAAACATGGCTCCAGCAGATATGCGTAAAGAAGGCTCTGCTTATGATTTACCAATTGCGATAGGGATTTTGTCTGCTTCTCAACAACTCAAGAAAAAGGATTTTGAAAAAACACTTATTATGGGAGAGCTTTCGCTTGACGGAAGTGTGCAGTCTATAAAAGGGGCTTTGTCTATGGCAATTCAAGCAAAAAATGAAGGTTATACACAATTGTTTGTTCCAAAAGAAAATGAAAAGGAAGCAGCAATTGTTGGTGGTATTGAAGTTTTTGGAATAGAAAATATCAAAGAATTGGTGGATTTTTTTGAAGGTAAAAAAAATATTGAACCAATTTTATTGACTGAAGAAGAATTGTTTTCGACTGAAGAAGAATCCTTTGTCAATGATTTTTCGGAAGTGAAAGGGCAAGAAAGTGTCAAACGAGCAATGGAAATAGCAGCTGCAGGCGGACATAATATATTGCTGATAGGGCCACCAGGTTCAGGAAAAACTATGTTGGCAAAACGATTGCCGAGTATATTACCGCCTATGACTATAGATGAAGCATTAGAAACAACAAAAATTCATAGTGTAGTAGGGAAAGTAAAAAATGTAGGTTTGATTAGTAAACGTCCGTTTCGCAATCCGCATCATACTGCTTCATCTGTTTCGTTGGTTGGAGGAGGAAGTTATCCGCAACCAGGAGAAATATCACTTGCACACAATGGCGTTTTGTTTTTGGATGAATTACCTGAGTTTAAACGAGAGGTTTTGGAGGTAATGAGGCAACCTTTAGAAGATAGAGAAGTGACCATTTCAAGAGCTAAATTTACCGTGTCTTATCCATCGTCTTTTATGTTAGTCGCTAGTATGAATCCTTCACCAAGTGGATATTTTAATGATGATAATGCCCCTTTGAAATCCACACCACAAGAAATGGCAAGGTATCTTAGCAAAATTTCTGGACCTTTGCTCGATAGAATAGATATACATATAGAAGTGAATCCTGTGCCATTTGAAAAGTTGTCAGAAAAATCACTTTCAGAAAAGAGCGAAAATATTAGAAAAAGGGTAATTACAGCACGAAAAATACAAGCAAAACGATTTCAGCCTTATCAAGGAATACATTACAATGCTCAACTTACCCCAAAGCTATTGCGTGAATTTTGTAGTTTAGACGAAGCTAGTTTGGTACTTTTAAAATCTGCAATGGATAGACTTAATTTGTCGGCTCGTGCTTATGATAGAATATTAAAAGTTTCGCGTACAATAGCAGATTTAGACTGTTCTGAAGATATACAAGCGTCTCATATAGCAGAGGCTATACAATATCGAAGCCTAGATAGAGAGGATTGGATAAAAGAGTAGTGAGTAAGCTGATAGGTGGTTGAAGATATGCTTTTTAAGTAAAAGACTTAAAGGGAATAGATTTTCGTTAGAAAATTAAAAGAGCAAAAAACTAATCGTTTTTGCTCTTTTTTGTGTTCCATATAGTGGGAATATTTTTTGTAAAGAATCTAAGTTTAATCTTTTAGAAGTTTTGGTAAATTTCTATTGAGCCATTTGTATTTAGATAAAACCAACACGTGAGATGCCCCTTTTATGATATGAGCATTCTGGATAAATTCCGAAGGAAAAATGTGATCTGCAGACCCGTGTATGTGAATGATGTTTTTTACTGGATTTTTATTTTCCCAAAAAAGTACTTGTTTAATGCACCAATCAAGATAGTTTTTAGATTTTACTGTAAGATATTTTTGGTACATTTCTAATCTGAATTTTAATTTTTTAGAATAAGAAAAACGATAAAGCAAACGTTCAATTAAGTTTATCTTGGAAGAAGGAAATAAATAGTAGAGTTTTAATTTTTTTATTAACTGCATTTTGTCAGAAAGTTCACGAGGGTCTTTAATGCTCGAAATTATCACGGTTTTTCTTACATCGATAATTTTTGCTAACTCTTGAACAATAATTCCTCCAAAAGAAACACCAATCAAAATAGGATTTTTGTGATGAATATTTTTGCTTAAGCGCAAACAATAATCTTGAAGACATTCATTTGGAAGAGGCTCTAGCCATTCTAAGAAGTAAAATTCGTATATATCTCTTTCAAAATCTAATTTTTCAAAAATTAGAGAATTTGCAGCCATTCCAGGCATAAAATATATAGGAATTTTATTTTCATGTGATAGTTGTCTGTAGGTCATTTGATTTGTATGTGAAAAAGCATTAAATTTGTAGAAAATTATTTCATATACAAATATAATATTTGTGCTAAAATTAGCAATGTATTATAGTTCTAAAAAAATAATAAGAAATGGAATTTAAGAACAACGAACTATTAAGACAATTTGAGTGTAAATGTGAGATAAACTATTTGGTTATAGAATATTCTATTCAGGAGCGTAAGCTTTTTCTTACAAAGTTAGATGATTCTAAATGTCAAGAATCTCAATTTGTAGATGATTCTATTATAGAAATTATAAAATGGGCTGTGGACAATAAGTTAAGAATTGTACCAGTGCATCCTAAAGTAGCATCGTTCTTTAAAAAAAATCCAACGCAGAAAGAGCATCTTGCTGTTGGGATAAAAATATAATACAATTTTTAATTGTGAAAATATAAGTTAAAACAGGGATAATGTCTGAAAGGATTATTCCTGTTTTAACTTTATAAACAAAGGCTTTCGTTGTATAATAATTAATAAAAGTAAAATGGAAGAAAATCGAAATAAACGAAAAACTAGGTGGAAGCGTAGTTATACAATCATATTGTTGATGAATCTACTATATTTTGCCTTTATGTATTTTTTAATGATTTTTTATTTGTGATTCATGGGGTGGATAGATTGGCTAGTACTGCTGAGTATTTTAGGATTTATTGTTGTGTATGGAACTGTAAAGACACGTAAAAGCGATACACTTGATGAATATTTTTTGACAAAAAAAGATACCAATTGGTTAACGATTGGTTTTTCGGTGATGGTAACACAAGCTAGTGCGATAACTTTCTTATCGATTCCAGGGCAAGCGTATGACGACGGGATGGGATTTTTGCAGTTTTATTTCGGATTGCCATTAGCAATGATTTGTGTGTCTATGTTCTTTCTGCCAGTATATTATCGTCTGAGAGTGTATACTGCATACGAATTTATAGGTCGGCGTTTGGGAGCGAAAACACGTAGTTTGACAGCATTTATTTTTTTATTACAAAGAGGTTTGTTAACAGGAGTATCTATCTATGCACCAGCTATTATATTGTCTACTATATTCGAATATAATTCAACAGTTATATTGTTAGGAATAGGTTTGGTTACCACACTTTATACTTACTATGGAGGTTCTAGAGCTTTAAATATTACACAAAAACAACAAGCAGTTGTAATGTTTTTTGGGATGATAGTTTGTTTTCTGTTTATATTGTTTAAACTTCCAGAAGAATTGACATTCGGAAATTCTTTGAAAATAGCCGCGTCAAATGGAAAACTTAATATGCTTAATTTTTCTACAGATTTATCCGAACGTTATACTATTTGGAATGGAATAACCGGGGGATTTTTCTTAATGTTGGCTTATTTCGGAACAGACCATTCTCAAGTGAGTAGATATATAACTGGGAAATCAATGCGTGAGGCGCGTATAGGGCTTATGATGAATGGAATATTAAAAATACCAATGCAGTTCTTTATTCTTTTAGTTGGGGTAATGATATTTGTGTTTTATCAAAACAATAAAGCACCTTTGCACTTTAATGTCTATAATACAGAAGCTGTAAAAAAAACCAGTTACAAAACAGCGTACGAAGAATTAGAAAAGCAATATGATGTAATTTTTGAAGAGAAAAAGGAGATTTCCATGCTCTATGCAGGGCAAATGTATCAAAAGTTTGATAATCAGAGCTTAGAAGATAAATTGGTGACTCTAAATGACAATGAAAAGGATTTGAGAAAAAAAGCAGATGCATTGATTTTGAAAGCTAACCCGAAAGCAGAAGTAAACGACCAAGATTATGTATTTATTCATTTTATTGTTCATAATCTACCCAAGGGTGTTGTGGGATTACTTTTAGCAGTGGTAATTTGTGCATCAATGTCTTCGGTTTCTTCAGGGATATATTCTTTAGCTTCGAGTACATCCATAGACTTATACCGTCCGTACAAACAAGAGAAAAGTGAAAATCACTACCTAAAAGTGACAAGGTTATCTGTTTTGTTGTGGGGTGGGGTAAGTATTCTTTCTGCATTTACTATTAAATTTTTTGAAAATTTAATACAACAGATAAATATCATAGGTTCGATGTTTTACGGAACCATATTAGGTATATTTTTCGTGGCATTGTTTGTGAGATATTCTAAGGGAATAGCTACGTTCTGGGCAGCAATTCTCACTCAACTGTTAGTGATTTGGATATTTTATTTAGATGTCATTGGTTATTTATGGTTTAATTTAATTGGTGGGATATTTGTAGTGATACTTTCACTAATGATTCAATATGGATTGAATTTTTTTGTAGAAAAGAAATAATTGGGGTAAGAGAAAAAAGTTTTGTAGATAACTAAATAATATACTACATTTGCAATTGCTGTTTTTTGTATGTAAAAAGCAACGAAAATAGAGTTTTATGGTGAAGAAATATTTAGGCATTTCGTTAATTTTAGTAAGTGTAACAAGTTGTACTACTTATCAAAAGGCACTAAAATCGACAGATAATGCGTATAAAATAGCAGTAGCGAACGATTTGTTTGAACAAAATAAAATGTCTAAAGCAATCAATCTGTATGAAGACGTTGAAAAAAGTGATGGATGGAAGCCAAACAATCAATTAATGTTTGTGAACTATGCCAAAGCGATGTATAAAAACAAACGTTACGAGCCGTTAACAGGATTGTTGAGGAAATTCAACGCCTCATATCCTGCAAGTGTGTTCAGAGAAGAGATGCTTTTTTTAGAAGCCAAAACACTATATCATAGAACAGAACCATACAATAAAGATCAGACACTTACTAATGATGCTATTGAAAAATTTAATCAGTATGTAGCAGAGTATCCAGAGTCTGAACGTATGGAAGAAGTGCAAAAAATTCGCAAAGAATTGCAAAATAAAATAGAGCAAAAAGCTTTTGAAAATGCAAAATTATACAACAGTATAGGCGAATATACTAGAGATTATAATGCAGCAATTGTTGCACTAGATAATTTTATACAAGACTATCCAGGATCAGATTTCAAAGAAGATGCTTTGTATTATAAATTTGATTCTGCTTATCAGTTGGCAATAAATAGTGTTTATAGTAAAATGGAAGAACGTTTAAATACTGCAATTAGATTTTACAACGCGTTGATTTCATTTAACGAAAAAACAAAGTATAAAAATCAAGCCGAAAAAATGTTGGCAAGATTAGAAAATGAATTGAAACAATTTTCTAAAAATCAATAAATAATAAGATGGATTTAAAAAAAACACAAGCTCCAGTAAACACAGTTACTTATAACAAAGCAACTATAGAAGAACCAACAGGAAACATCTATGAAGCAATAACAATTATTGCAAAAAGAGCTTCTCAAATCAATACGGAAATTAAAAGAGAATTAGTAGATAAATTAGACGAATTTGCTACTTATAATGATAGTCTTGATGAAATCTTTGAAAACAAAGAGCAAATAGAAGTATCTAAATACTACGAAAAATTGCCAAAACCTCAAGCATTAGCTGTTGAAGAATGGCTTAAAGGTGAAATAAAATACACAGAACAAAAAAAATAATTAGATAATGTCTGTTTTACGTGGCAAGAAAATAATACTAGGTGTTTCTGGTGGAATTGCCGCATATAAAACGGCACACTTAGTAAGATTATTTATAAAGGCAGGTGCTCATGTTCAAGTAATAATGACACCTGCTGCAAAAGAATTTGTAACTCCACTTACCTTATCTACACTTTCTAAACGCCCAGTGTATTCGCAGTTATTTGATGAAAATGCTGTAGATGCCGTTTGGAATAATCACGTAGAACTTGCACTTTGGGCTGATTTAATGCTTATAGCTCCAGCTACTGCACATACACTTTCTAAAATGGCAGCAGGAACAAGTGATAATTTATTATTGGCAACATATCTTTCAGCCAAAAGTAAAGTGTACTTTGCTCCCGCAATGGATTTAGATATGTACTTGCATCCAACAACTTCACAAAACTTTCAAAAACTTCAAAGTTTTGGAAACATTATGATTCCTGCCGAAAAAGGTGAATTAGCATCAGGACTTAGCGGTCAAGGACGTATGGCAGAGCCAGAAAACATCCTTAAGTTTATTGAACAAGATTTGATGAATGATTTGCCATTGTATGGCAAGAAGATGTTGGTTACAGCCGGACCTACTTACGAAGCTATTGATCCGGTTCGTTTTATAGGAAATCGTTCAAGTGGAAAAATGGGAATAGATATTGCTGATGAAGCTGCAAATAAAGGAGCAGAGGTGATATTGGTTTGCGGACCAACGCATTTGCGACCAAAAAATGAACGAGTAGAACTAATCCGTGTTGAATCTGCATTGGAAATGTATGATGCTTGTTTACAAAACTTTGATTCGGTAGATGTTGTAGTTGCAGCAGCAGCAGTTGCGGACTATAGACCCAAAGAGGTTCACCAACAAAAAATAAAGAAAAAAGAAGAAGAATTACAGATAGAGTTAGTGAAAAATCCTGATATTTTAGCGAGTTTAGGTGCTAAAAAGCAACACCAATTCTTGGTGGGTTTTGCATTAGAAACACAGGATGAAATCCACCACGCTACACAAAAACTTCTTCGCAAAAATCTTGATTTGATGGTTTTAAATTCCCTAAATGACGAAGGTGCAGGTTTTGAAAAACCAACTAATAAAGTTACTTTTATCACCAAACAACAGGAAGTTTTTCCGCAACCATTAAAATCTAAAGAATTGGTGGCAAAAGATATTATCCAACAAATCATTAAACATTATGCATAAAGTATTTTTATACCTAACGCTGCTTTTTTCGTTTACAAGTTTTGCACAAGAATTAAATTGTACAGTGTCTATTAATACTGCACAAGTGCAACAAACGAATAAACAGATTTTTAATACGCTTAGAAAATCTATTGCAGATTTCATGAATAATACGCGTTTTACAAATAATAATTTCGGAAGAAATGAACGTATTGATTGTAATTTGGTGATAATCATCGAGTCTTACGAATCTAATAATTTTGTAGGAACCCTCCAAGTACAGTCGTCTAGACCAATTTATCAATCAGGGTACAACTCTCCGATACTCAATTACAGAGAACCCGAACGTCAGTTTACTTTTCAATATGTAGAAAACGAAATGTTGGTTTATAATGACAATAGCTACGCATCAGAACTTTCTTCTGTGTTGTCTTTTTATGCACAATTGATTATTGGATTGGATGCAGATACGTTTTCTTTGAATGGGGGCAGTATGAACTTTGACAAAGCAATGAATATTCTAAACTATGCACAACAAGGTGGTAATCCAGGTTGGAGACAAGATAGAAACGACAATAATCGCTATGCAATAATTACCGATTTGTTGAATAATGGCTATTCTGGATATCGTTCCGCATTGTACGAATACCATCGCAAAGGATTAGATTTAATGACAGAAAATCCATTAGAAGGTAAAAAAGGGGTGAAAAAAGCTTTAGATGAATTGCAAAAGGTACATGTAAGAAGACCAAATGCAATGCTTACACGAATGTTTTTTGACGCAAAAGCTGATGAAATAGTACAAATATTTTCATCAGGACCTGAAATTGAGAATAAACAAGCATTGATAGATTTATTGTTGAAAATTTCTCCATTAAATGGAGCTAGATGGTATAGATTATAATTTATGTTAACACATCTTTCGATAAAAAATTACGCATTAATAGAACATTCTGAAATCGATTTTTCAAAAGGTTTTTCTATAATTAC
>JBHBEQ010000054.1:0-3824 GCA_041785575.1 Flavobacterium sp. | reverse complement strand
GAAGATACTGATGTGGCAATTGTAGAAATGGGAGCCAATCATCAAAAAGAAATAGAGTATTTGTGTACGATTGCTCAACCAGATTATGGCTATATTACCAATTTCGGACGTGCACACCTCGAAGGATTTGGAGGATTTGAAGGAGTAATAAAGGGAAAAAGCGAACTTTATGACTATCTCAATGAAAATGGAAAAACAGCCTTTATCAATGGTGATGATGAAATTCAATTAAAACATTCTACAGATTTACACAGATTAACTTTTGGGATTGAAAATAAAGAAGTTAATTATGTATTTGGAAATCCAAGTGCATTGCCAATGGCTTCCATTGATTTTAAAGGAATTTCATTACAGTCTGAATTAACAGGATTATACAACATTCCAAACATTTGTGCTGCTGTTTCTATAGGAACTTTTTTTGGAGTAGATATTAAAGACATCCAACAAGCTATTAAAAACTATATTCCAACAAACAACCGTTCTCAATGGATTGAATGGAGATCAAACAAAGTGTTATTGGATGCTTATAATGCTAATCCTAGTAGTATGAAGGCAGCTATAGATAATTTTGCACAACTACAAGACAAATCTAAATTAATGATATTAGGTGATATGTTTGAACTAGGGGAGGAAAGCCAATTCGAACACGCATCTATAGTTAAAGAAGTAGAAAATAAAGAAATAGAAACTTGGTTTATAGGGAATAAATTTGCAGAGGTTAAAAAAGCTAATGAAAAATTGCAGTTTTTTGAAAATATCCAAGAAGCAAAAGAGCTATTAAATCAATCCTTAAAAGAAACAACAATTCTCATCAAAGGTTCTAGAGGAATGGCTTTAGAACAATTGATATCCGAGAAATAAAAGAACGATAATTTATTAAAGGAATGTTTTGGATAAAAAGCATTTCTGTATCTTTGTAGAAATTCAATAAAAAATACATGAAACCTAACACACAGCAACTACAAGATTTTACAACCCAAGTACGTAGAGATATTGTACGTATGGTACATGCAGTAAGTTCAGGTCACCCTGGAGGTTCACTAGGATGTGCAGAGTTTATGGTAGCACTTTATCAAGTAGCTATGAATAGAAAAGAAACGTTTGAAATGGATGGAATTGGAGAAGATGTATTCTTCTTGTCTAATGGACATATTTCTCCAGTTTTTTATAGCGTTTTGGCTCGAAGTGGTTATTTTCCAATAAGTGAATTAGCAACTTTTAGAAAAATTGACTCTAGATTACAAGGGCATCCAACTACGCATTCTCACTTACCTGGTGTGCGTATGGCTTCAGGGTCATTAGGTCAAGGTCTTTCAGTAGCTTTGGGAACCGCTCAAGCTAAAAAGATCAATCAAGATCCAAACCTAGTTTATGTTTTACTAGGAGATGGAGAACTTCAAGAAGGTCAAAACTGGGAAGCTGCTATGTATGCTTCAGCAAATAAAGTTGACAATATTATTGCTACTGTAGATTTGAATGGAAAACAAATCGACGGTACTACTGACGAAGTTTTGAATATGGGAAGTTTGAAAAACAAATTTGAAGCTTTCGGATGGGATGTATTGGAAATAGAAAAAGGTAATGATATTGAAGCTGTAATCAATGGACTTAGCGAAGCAAAATCAAAAACAGGAAAAGGAAAACCTGTAATGATTTTATTGCATACAGAAATGGGAAACGGAATTGATTTTATGATGCATACTCACGCTTGGCACGGAAAAGCTCCAAACGACGAACAATTAGAAAAAGCATTAGCTCAAAATCCAGAAACTTTAGGAGACTATTAATAGAATAATTATGAAAAAATATACAGTTTTAGGACATAAAGATACACGTTCTGGATTTGGTGCAGGTTTGGCCGAATTGGGACAAAAAAACGAAAATGTTGTTGCACTTTGTGCTGACCTTATAGGGTCGTTGAAAATGGATGAGTTTAAAAAGAATCACCCTGAAAGATTTTTTCAAGTTGGAATTGCAGAGGCAAATATGATTGGATTAGCAGCTGGATTGACAATTGGAGGAAAAATTCCTTTTACAGGAACTTTTGCTAACTTCTCTACGGGTCGTGTATATGATCAAATTCGTCAATCTGTTGCATATTCAGAAAAAAATGTAAAAATTTGTGCTTCACACGCAGGTTTAACCCTTGGTGAAGATGGTGCTACACATCAAATTTTAGAAGATATTGGATTGATGAAAATGCTACCTGGTATGACGGTAATCAACACTTGTGATTACAATCAGACGAAAGCTGCAACGATTGCTATTGCAGAACACAATGGACCAGTGTATTTGCGTTTCGGACGTCCAGTAGTTCCGAATTTTATTCCTGAAGATATGCCATTTGAAATAGGAAAAGCTATTGTGTTATCTGAAGGAACGGATGTGACTATTATAGCAACAGGTCACTTGGTATGGGAAGCATTGCAAGCTGCAGAAGCATTAGAAGCTGAGGGTATATCTGCAGAAGTGATTAATATACACACTATAAAACCTCTAGATGATGAAGCTATATTAACTTCTGTAGCAAAAACAGGTTGTGTAGTTACAGCAGAAGAGCATAACTTTTTAGGAGGATTAGGAGAAAGTGTTGCAAGAGTTTTGGCTGAGAATAAACCTACACCTCAAGAATTTGTTGCTGTGAATGATGTGTTTGGTGAATCAGGAACTCCAGAAGAGTTAGTTGTAAAATACAGACTTACTGCAAGCGATATAGTTGCAAAGGCTAAAAAAGCAATTTCTAGAAAAAAATAATTATAGAAATATTTAAAAATCAAAAAGGCTGTCTATATAAAGACAGCCTTTTTGATTTTTACCATTCGGTAGTGTTTTTGATTCCTAATTTTTCCGGGTTAAAAACAGGGTTTTTGCCTTCTTTTTTCTGTTGATCATAATCTTTAATTGTGACAAAAGCTTTCTTTTGTAATATTAAAATTGCAATTATATTTATCCAAGCCATAATTCCTACTCCGATATCACCAAGTCCCCAAGCAGTTCCTCCTTTAGTAGAAGCTCCGTATAGGATACTAAATAAAAAGGTAATACGAATACACCAAATCCAAAATTTATTGATTTTGTTTTTTTGAAGAAAATATAAGTTAGACTCTGCAATGAAGTAATATGCTAATGCTGTTGTAAATGCAAAAAACAATAAGGCTAATGCAACAAATATATCTCCAATAGCTGGAAAATGTTCAGAAATAGCTGCTTGGGTAAATTTTGCACCTTCTTCTACATTAGGTAATTGTTGATAAATAAAACCACCTTTACCATCTTTTACGTTATACAGCCCTGAGAATATGATTATAAATGCTGTAGCAGTGCATACAAAAAGAGTGTCTATGTAAACCGAAAAGGCTTGTAATATTCCTTGTTTTACTGGATGAGAAGTAGCTGCTGCAGCTGCTGCGTGAGGAGCTGTTCCTTGTCCTGCTTCATTGGAATAAAGTCCTCGTTTTACTCCCCAAGAAATGGCAGAACCAATGATTGCACCAAATGTTGCATCAGTACCAAATGCAGAGGAAACAATGAGTTTTAACGCAGAAGGAACTTGGTCTATATTAAAAAAAATAATTACGATAGCCATAAGAATATATGAAGCTGCCATAAAAGTTACGGTAACTTCTGCAAATTTTCCAATGCGTTTAACACCTCCAATAATTATTATAGCCAAAAGAATAGCAACTACAATTCCTACAAAAAGAGGATGAACACCAAAGGCATTATTCATGCTTTCTGCAATACTATTTGCTTGTACTCCAGGTAGAAATATCGTACAGGCTAGCATAGTACTTATTGCAAAAAGAACAGCATACCATCTTTTT
>JBHBEQ010000053.1:0-4062 GCA_041785575.1 Flavobacterium sp. | reverse complement strand
TCTATTTCAGCATCCGGCAATTCGTTAATAATTTTGTTGCTTGGCGTTACAGATTCGCTTGTTGATTGATCGTCTGATGTATACTTTTCTATAATTCTTTCAAACTCTTCTACCTTGCTATCTACTGTAAGATATATTTTGTGGATTGCACTACCGTCTTTTGCAAAGAATTGAATACTTCTCGAAACTCCTCTAGCATTTTCTTCCACCAATGAAAACACAGAAGCCCATTGTGTCCAGAAAATACGCAAATCAATATCTTCTCCAACAAACAACCCTGCGTGTGGAGAAGAAAAATCAGCATTTAGATACACTCCTTTTCTTTCGTGTACACATTCTTCGTTGCGAGTAAGAGCCATCACTTTTCCCAATGATTCTATTTCTTTCAAGATATTTTGAAAGTCTGGTTTCAAACGTGTAGCTTGTTCTCCTATTTGTGTAGCAAGTAATTCCACTTCACTTACACCTAATTCTTGTGCAGCATTACGTATGCGCAAATGAGGTCGCTCTTTTTTTAAAGCATCCCATTTTAATTTTAAATCTGAAACTGTTGTCATAATAATACGTTTGTTTTTTATACGAATAACACCAATGGACAATCGTAAATTGGGTGTTTTTGTACCATACACGAAAAGCCATAGGCATCTGAAATTATTTCACTTGTAATTATTGTATTTGGAGTATCATAGCCCAATATTCTACCCTTTTTCAACAAGAGTATTTTATCTGCAAATTGAGCTGCCAGATTGATATCGTGCATTACCACTATAGCAGCGTTTTGTTTTTTTGTAAACACCTTTATCATTTCCAAGGTGTTGAATTGATGTTTTACATCTAGATTGTTTAGTGGTTCATCGAGGAGAAGTAGTTTGTTTGTTTCTTGATTTTCGAGTTGAGCAAATACCCGTGCTAAATGTACTCTTTGTTTTTCACCTCCCGACAAGTGATTGTATTTCCGTTCTTTGAGTTGTAGTGTTTGGGTGCGTTTCAATTGTTCATCAACAATTTCTCTATCTTCCTCACATGCTTCTCTATCAAAATATCCATAACGTCCCATCAAGACAACATCTTCAACATTTAGAGGAATATCTGCAGCTTGTTGTTGTGAAAATTTTGCCTTATGAAAAGGAAGTTTTTTATTGTCCCAACTACTTATTTCCTTATTTTTGAAAATAACTCCTTTGCTATTGCTTTGAAATTCGTTGCTGATATAACTCAAAAGTGTAGATTTTCCAGCACCATTCGAACCTAATATTGCAACAAATGTACCTGGTTTAACATCAAACGTAATTTGGTCTAACAACTTGAATTGTTGTATTTCAAAATCTACATCGAGTAATTGTAGCATTATATTTGTTTTTTAGTTTTAGATAATATAGCAATAAACACAGGAGCCCCCATAAAAGCAGTGAGAATACCTATTGGCAATTCTGAAGGTTCTACCACTACTCTGCAAAAAGTATCCGCAAGGAGCAACAACACAGCTCCTAATCCAATGGAAAGTGGTAATATTTTCGTGTAGTTGGATTGGAACAGCAATCGCAAAATATATGGCACTATCAGGCCAACAAATCCAATACTCCCTGCAAAGGCAACAGAAGTTCCAACCATAATTGCAGAACAAAGTACAATTTGTTTTTTAGTGCGTTCTACATCGATACCAATGTGTTTTGCATCTCTTTCTCCAAGCATTAAAGCGTTGAGAGCTTTGCCTTTTTTGACTAATACGATACACCCTATTATGGTAATTATGGTGAGTATACCCACCTTTGTCCAATTAGCACCTCCTAGGCTTCCTAATGTCCAAAACGTAAGATTTCTAAGTTCTTCGTCGGTAGAAAGGTATGTAAGGAATCCCGTAGCCGCCCCACAAAGTGCTGCAATAGCTACGCCCGAGAGCAATAGTATCACAATGTTTGTTTTGCCATTTTTAGTGGCCATTCTATACACAAAACTCATAGTGAGCATTGCTCCTATAAAAGAAGCAATACTCAACAATGAATATTGTAAAAATTCTGGAATATATGCTCTAAAATATGCTCCTAATACGATGGTAATTGCAGCAAAAAACATAGACCCCGAGGTGATTCCAATCAAATCGGGAGATGCAAGAGGATTTTTAAACAAACCTTGCATACTCGCACCCGAAATAGATAGTGCAGCACCTATCAACACTGCCATTGCTATCCGAGGTAATCTCAATTGCAAAAGCACAAAACGATCGGTAGTTTGCATTTGCAAATCGTTTGTTAACAATTGTAACAACGTGTGCCAAACTCCTTTTTCAAAAGTATATGCGCCTACAAAAAGTGAAAGAACCACAAGTACAACCAATGCAACGATCAAGAGTATATTTCCTGTGCGTACATTCATAGACTATTGCAACAAACGGTTTAATTCAACTGCAGCATCACCCAAACGTGGACCAAAACCAGAAAGAAGTTGTCCTTCCATTGTGATTACTTTTTTGTTTTTTCCAGCGTTTGTAGCAGAAACTCCTTCTATTTTCATCAATCCGTCAACACCTCCTAAACTTTGAAGTCCTGAATCAAACATCAGGATAACATCAGGATTGGTTTGTACCAATGACTCTGGTGTAAGAGGTTTGAATCCGAATACTTCTTTTGCAGCATTCTCTGCTCCTGCAAGTTGAAGAATAGCATCAAATGGCGTTTCTTTTCCTCCAACCATTAATGTAGCTGCTCCACGCGCATAGATAAATAACACTTTTGGCTTGTTTGCCAACGGTTTTACTTCTTTCAATTTGTTTTGAATTGCATCAATCATTGGTTGGTAATTATCTTTTTTCATTGTAGTAGCAACTTCTTTGATGAGTTCTGATGTTCCTTCTACACTAAATTTTTGATCAATTACTTGAAATTTCACTCCTGATGCTTTCAATTTCGCTTCTAAATCTGGATTTAAACCTTCTTTCGTTGCAAATACTACAGTTGGTTGTAATTTTAATACCGACTCTGCATTTACCGAACGAATGTGTCCCAAATTTTGTGTAGAAGTAGCCAAAGATGCAGGATAATTACTGGTTACATCAACCCCTACTATATTCTTCTCTTCTCCCAACTGAACCAATACTTCTGTAATTGCACCATTCAACGAAACTATTTTTTCTGTTGTTGCTGAATTAGTTTGTTCTGTTTCTGTTTTTTTATCGTTTTTACAAGCAAAAAGCGATAAACTAATACATAATAGTCCTACTATTTTTTTCATTTTGAAATTAATTTTAGTTATTCGGAGCAAATGTATTTCAAATTCTAATATTTTCCTATTTTTATTTAAAATAAATCTATTTAAAAATAAAACAGCGGCTATTTATTAACTTATATCACTGATTTCATGCTGTTTAAAACACAACACACTAAATCTCACGAAGAATTGATTACTAATTATTGGTACAAAACAAAAAAAAACACTATTTCTCAAATAGTCGAAGTAGTGTTTTTCTAAAAGTATAGTTAACTCTATTCTACAATGGTAATTAATATAGGAATGGCTACTTTCTGATCTGTAGGTACTCCATCTACAGATGACGGTTTCCAACGACTTGAGGAAATAACCCTTTTTAATTCTTTAAAAATCGAGCTATTAACACTCGTGTTACTAGATTGTATATCATCAGGGAATCCGTTTTTATTTACTGTAAATTCGACATATATAAGAATAGTATCGCTTTTGTATTTCTGGTAATCGTAATCGTTGCTATCTATATTATCGAAATTAAAATTTTGAATTATATAGTTGTGAAACTCTCTTATACCTCCATTATAAGACGCGTGTTGTGTGTCTGGAGTGTAAACTCTAGAGGTATCTACTTTTAAACTGTCTTGTTGTGAATACACAGACACAGAAAAAATCAGGACTATTATACATATTATATACTTCATAATTCTTTCATTTTACACATGCTGAATTCAACTTGCAAATGCAACAGAATTCTGATTAATAATTTGTTTAAATTTTTCGTTTGGCGTGAGGTATCCAAGTCTTTTACGAGGTCGATTATTGAGTTTATTTTCAATCCACTTAATCTGTTTGTTGGTTACT
>JBHBEQ010000052.1:0-6021 GCA_041785575.1 Flavobacterium sp. | reverse complement strand
TACTGAAACGGGTACTGGTTCTAGCATCACTTATATTAAAAAAGTGTATATCAATAACGAATTGGTTTACGAAGGCGATCTGTCAACTATTGGTGATAGATGTAATAACATGTTTTTAAAGTTTGACGTAATCCTCAATCAATAATATTTCAAGACTACTGTAAATACACAGTAGTCTTTTTTTGTAATTATTTATACAAGAACATTTTATATTAAGTTTTCTAAAATAAATTCCAATTTACTTGACAACCCCTATTTTCAAGTAGTATATTTGCAATCTTGTTTTTTACAACGAGTTATCAAATTTAATAGACTTAGAAAATTATGAAGTTATCTAATTTTAACTTTAACTTACCTACAGAGTTATTAGCAGAATTTCCTGCTGAGAACAGAGATGAAGCACGTTTGATGGTAGTACACCGAAAAACTGGCGAAATCGAGCATAAATTGTTTAAAGATGTAATCGATTATTTCGAAGAGGGAGATGTAATGGTGCTAAACAACACCAAAGTATTTCCGGCTCGATTGTATGGCAACAAAGAAAAAACAGGTGCTCGTATCGAAGTTTTCTTATTGCGAGAATTAAACGCAGAACAACGATTGTGGGATGTATTAGTGGATCCTGCTCGTAAAATTCGCATCGGAAATAAATTGTATTTTGGTGAAGATGATTCGTTAGTTGCCGAAGTAATTGATAATACAACATCGCGTGGTCGTACACTGCGGTTCTTATTTGATGGTTCTTATGAAGAATTTAGAAATAAATTAACCGAATTAGGAGAAACACCAATTCCTAAATACATCAACAGAGAAGTTACACCAGAAGACGAAGAGCGTTACCAAACGATTTATGCAACCGAAGAGGGTGCTGTAGCTGCTCCTACTGCTGGTTTACACTTTTCTAAACATTTATTAAAAAGATTAGAAATCAAAGGAGTAGATTTTGCAAAGGTAACACTCCACATCGGTTTAGGAACATTTAATCCTGTTGAAGTAGAAGATTTATCTAAACACAAAATGGATTCTGAAGAATTAATCATCACAGAAGACGCTTGTGATATAGTAAATAAAGCAATCGCAAACAAGAAAAAAGTTTGTTGCGTAGGAACTACAACTATGCGAGCAATGGAAAGTTCTGTTTCTTCAAACAAAACATTAAATCCATTCCAAGGATGGACAAACAAATTCATCTTCCCTCCTTACGACTTTAGTATTGCAGATTGTATGATTACTAATTTCCACATGCCAAAATCTACTTTATTGATGATGATTTCCGCTTTTTGTGGTCATGATTTAATGATGAAAGCTTATGATGAGGCTGTGAAAGAAGGATATAAATTCTACTCTTACGGAGATGCAATGTTGATTTTATAACAACAATTAACAACATAAAAAAGTCCCAATAAATAGCATTGGGACTTTTTTCATTATAAATAAAATTGCTTATTTCTTGCAAAAAAGATTCTTTTCTTTTATTAACTTATAAATACCCTCTGGTAAATATTGCTCGTAATCTTCTTCGTTGTTTTGTATTTTTTTCAAAATATTATGCGAAAACACCGTGAGATTTTTCTCTTCAAAGTTGTGAATATCAATTACCTGATTTTTATCTTTAAAATACTGATAAATAGGTTGTAAACTCGCATCGTTTGTTTTAAAATTTTCAGAAGTTATGATATCACCACTTTCTGTTTTCATTGGATATAAGAAAATTTGCAAATCGTGATCAAACAATTTCCCCAAACCTTCAAATACTCCACCTGAAAGGTGAGTGTAAAATTTAGGATCAAAAATATATTCTAAATTAGTAACCCCAATTGTCAATCCTATTTTTTCTTTTGAATATTGTGCACAATACTCAACTACTTTATAATATTTCAAGAAATTAGAAATCATTACAGTTTGTCCAAGACTGCACAATAGTTCTGCACGGTCTAGGAAATCTTGCTCCATAAGTTCTTCTTCAGACAATAAATTATTTAAGGTCATTTCAAAAACCACTACCGTATCTTCTCTCTTAATATTATTTCTATCGAGGAAAATTTGAAGTGATTTTATATACATATTCATATTTACAACCGTTACAGGTCTAAATTTTCCTCTAAGCAACAATACATTTTTTCCGTACAACGTATTTGCTGGTAAGATATTCTGTCCTTCTGGACTAAACATCACAGCATTTGCCATACCTTTCTTTACGAGAAACAAACTCATCAAACGATTGTCTACATCTTTAAACAAAGGTCCTGAGAAATTAATCGTATCGATTTCAATTTGATCTTTATCGATATGGTCGTACAAACTTTCTATTAATCTCTTTGGATTATTACAACGATAAAATGCACCATATATTAAATTTACACCTAAAACTCCGAGTGTACGTTGTTGTAATCTTGCATCAGTTTCTTTAAATTGAATGTGTAATACAATTTCATTACATTCACCTTTCGGCTCGTTTTGAAAACGAATACCAACCCAACCGTGTCCTTTAAATTTTTTTGCAAAGTCTATAGTAGTTACTGTATTGGCATAACTAAAATACATTCTTTGTGGATTAGAATCAGGATTTAATCGCTCTTCCAACAAATCATATTCATAATCAAGCATTTTTTTTAAACGCGATTCCGTTACATATCTACCATCAGATTCTACGGTATAAATAGCATCGCTAAATTGCTTATCGTAAGCAGAAATAGCTTTGGCAATCGTACGTGAAGCACCTCCAGCTCTAAAAAAGTGACGAACTGTTTCCTGTCCAGCACCAATTTCTGAAAAAGTACCGTATATATTTTTATTTAAGTTTAATCGTAAAGCTTTATCCGATATCGCAGGTTGGTGCTCTATAATTCTGTCACCTTCCAGAATTAAATCATTTTCAAAAAATTTCATGACTATTATACAATATTTACCTACAAATTTAAGCAAAAAATACGGAAAACGAAAGGACAAATTCAGCTACAAAAAAGTAAAAAAAATTATTCTTTCTTTTGTAATAAAGAAAAAAAGGGTAACTTTGTAGCTCATTATTAGAGGAAAAATTTGACTGATTGCAACCTCGTTAAAAAATGCTAAAGCAGACGCTTTTATGGCATATTTACAGGTGTATTGGTCTTTAAAACATTTATAAAGTATGTCATATTTTTTTACATCAGAATCTGTTAGTGAAGGACATCCTGACAAGATTGCAGATCAGATTTCAGACGCATTAATCGATAATTTTTTAGCTTTTGATCAAAATTCTAAAGTTGCTTGTGAAACCTTAGTTACTACAGGACAGGTGATTTTGGCTGGTGAAGTACGCTCAAGTGCTTATCTTGATGTTCAGCAAATTGCAAGAGATGTTATCTCTAAAATTGGATACACCAAAAGTGAATATATGTTTGAAGCGAATTCGTGTGGTATTCTCTCGGCTATTCACGAACAATCAAGCGAAATCAATCAAGGTGTTGACAAAGCAAATATTGAAGAACAAGGTGCTGGTGACCAAGGTATTATGTTTGGTTACGCTACTACAGAAACAGAAGATTATATGCCTCTTGCACTAGACTTGTCTAATAAATTGTTACAAGAACTTGCAGTGCTTCGCAGAGAAAATAAAGATATTACGTATTTACGCCCAGATGCTAAATCACAAGTTACACTTGAATACGGTGATGACAACAAACCTAAGCGTATTCATACAATTGTTTTATCTACGCAACACGATGAGTTTGTAAAACGCGAAAACGATTCTCCAGAAGCGAAGAAAAAAGCAGAGGATGCAATGCAGCAAAAGATAAAAAATGATATCATCAACATTTTGATTCCAAGACTTATAAATAAGTATCCTCAGTTTGCTCAATATTTCAATGATAACATCATTTATCACATCAATCCTACTGGTGTTTTCATCATTGGTGGACCTCACGGAGATACAGGACTTACCGGAAGAAAAATTATTGTAGATACCTACGGAGGTAAAGGAGCTCACGGAGGTGGTGCTTTTTCTGGTAAAGATCCAAGTAAAGTTGACCGTTCTGCTGCTTATGCTGCTCGTCATATTGCTAAAAATTTAGTAGCTGCTGGAGTTGCAGATGAGATTCTTGTACAAGTTTCTTATGCAATCGGAATTGCTGAACCTATGGGTGTTTTTGTAAATACTTACAATACTAAAAAAGTAAAAGAAACAGATGGCGAAATTGCAACTAAGATTCAAGAAATTTTTGATTTAAGACCTTATTTTATTGAACAAAGACTTAAATTAAGACAACCAATTTATAGCGAGACTGCTGCTTATGGTCACATGGGTCGCAAAAACGAAATCGTTACTAAATCTTTTAAAAATACAGAAGGAGAAGTTAAAAACATCGTAGTTGAACTATTTACTTGGGAAAAACTTGACTATGTAGATACTATTAAAAAAGCATTTTCTCTATAGTTTTAAATATTATCCAAAATAAAAAAAGGGACTTTTCAGTCCCTTTTTATTTTATTACTAATCCTAAGCCATTGTGTTATTTAGGATATTTAGTGGAGCCGCAGAGAATCGAACTCTGGTCCAAACAAGCAATCAAAGAGCTTTCTACACGCTTAGTCTTTGGTTATATTTTCGTCATCAAGCAAGGACAAAGACATCCACTTAATGCTTAACTTCTAAAAATTTCAACAAGTATCCGAAGTGCTAACTTATCTAGATTTATTTTTACGGTTCCCCTTTACAAAACGCCATAAATCAAGGCTTTTTAGGAGAATTTAGCATTCCTATCTTATAGGACTAGGCCAATCTTACTGTGATTCAGATTAAGCAGCTAAAGCGTAATTTTCTTCGCCGTTTAAAAAGTTCGAAACATGATATTTACGAGCTGTGTATCAGCGCTCGACGTGCTTACTGTTCAATTCCACTCGCTGTCAAAACCGATCGGCCCCAAACAATATAGAAGTGCAAAGATAACACTTTTTTTGTTATGGTGCTAATCTTTCTATTTTCCAATCAAAATTTTCCAATGTATAACGAATGCGATCGTGTAATCGATTGGGTCTTCCTTGCCAAAACTCAATAGAAACTGGTCTTACTAGAAAACCTCCCCAATTCTTAGGACGTACTATAGGAGTATCTTTGTGAATTTCTTCTAATTTTTTGAGCTCTATTTGCAAATAGTCTGCATTGGGAATAACCTGACTTTGAGGAGAAACTATCGCTCCTAACCTACTTCCTTTTGGTCTGCTGTCAAAATAGTTATCGCTTTGTTGCTCACTTACTTTTTCTGCTATTCCTTTGATAATAACCTGCCTTTCAGCACTTGGCCAAAAAAATGACAAACACACGTGCGGATTTGCTATTAATGCTCTACCTTTTTCTGACTCATAATTTGTGTAAAAAACAAAACCATTCTCATCATATTGCTTTAATAATACAACACGAGATTTGTGAAAACCATCTAATCCGATAGTTGAAACGGTCATAGCATTTACTTCATCTACACCTCCTATTTCTTCTAATTCATAAAACCATTTTCTAAATTGCATCATCGGATTTTCGTCCACTATAGATTCTAATAGCTTACTTTTCTCATACGATTTTCGATATTGACTTAAATCATTCATGGTATTAAAAATTAAATTCTTTGCCATCTTCTGCAAGAAAAACAGAAGGAAATATAGTTTCTGCTTCGTCTTTGAAAGGTTGTAAATCTTTATATCTTGTAGAGTAATGTCCTAATATTAAATATTTTGCATTAGCTTTTAGAGCAATTGTTGCTGCCTCTTTAGCAGTTGAATGCATCGTGTGAACAGTTTTCGATTGATCTTGTTCTAAGAATGTACTTTCGTGGTACAATACATCAACGTTTTTAATAATCGGAACAATGGATTCTAAATATTGCGTATCTGAACAAAAAGCATACGACTGCGGTTCATCTGAAGGTAAGGTAAGTTTTTCATTCGGGATAACTTCACCATTTTCTAAAGTAATATCACCTCCGTTTTTAATTTTTTGATAATATGCAATATCAATTCCATATTCTTCTACCACAGCAATATTTA
>JBHBEQ010000051.1:0-5500 GCA_041785575.1 Flavobacterium sp. | reverse complement strand
ACAATACCAGCACTAACCGAAACATTCAATGAATGTTTTGTTCCAAGCTGTGGTATTTCCACTACAGCATCTGCAAGATTCACCACTTCTTGTTGCACTCCTTTTACTTCATTCCCAAATACTAAAGCATAGCGAACTCCACTTTCTACAGCAAAATTCTGTAGCATTACCGAACCTTCTGCTTGCTCTATCGCCAAAATCTTCACTCCTTGAGTTTGTAGATTTTTCAACAATGGCACTACCTCTTTTTCATAACTCCACTCTACTGTTTCAGTGGCACCTAAAGCTGTTTTGTGTATTTCTTTATTTGGCGGAGTTGCTGTAATTCCACACAAATATATTTTCTCTATTAAAAATGCATCTGACGAACGAAATATTGCTCCAATATTGTGCAAACTGCGTATATCGTCTAAAACTACAATAAGAGGTGTTTTTTTTGCTTCTTTAAATTCTTCTATATTTTTACGGTTGAGTTCGTCTAATACCAATTTTTTCATCTCTCTATTTTTTTTACAAAAATAAGCTATTCTTTAAGATAATACTTCCATTTACGGTGTTTTTACAATGGATAATTTGTTCTGACAGCATTTTATTGTGGTTTCATAATCACTTCGATACCAATAAACAAAAAGGATGGGTATATTCCATCCTTTTTGCAATATTGTTTACATTCATCTATATCATTTCTTAACTAATTTCTTAACAAATACTTCACCATTATCATTCGTTACATATAAGAAATACACTCCTGATGATAATTTACTAAGACTCATAATTTCACTCGGCAATGTAGGTGCTAATACTTGCTTTCCTTCGATATTAAACAAACTCACCAGTTTAATATGCTCTATAGAATTAAAATGGATAACATCTACAAATGGATTGGGATACACTTCAAAATTGTTTGTCGTGTGTTCTACTTTAGAAAGAGAAGTTATTGATATTTTTTTAGTATATACATAACTACATCCATTTTTTTCAATAGTAAGCGTAATTGTTTTCTCTCCTAAAGAATTAAATTCATAAGAAGATAAATCTGTAGATGTTGAATATTCATTATTAATATTCCATTGGAAATTATCATAATTTGCAGAGTGATTTTGTAAATAAATCATCGCTCCTTCTACAACTACATCAAAAAACACGTGCGGTTGATGTGTTCCTATATGCCATTCACTTGGTGTGGTAAACACTGTGTTATCTGCCAAGTTTTGTAAATAATCTGCCTGTGACTGCTCAAGATTTCCTATGTAAGTAGATGGAAATACCCTTTCTTGATATATTGTAGCAAAGACACAATTTGCAATGAGATAAGAACCTTTGTAGTTTGGATGTACATCCCAAAAAGCATTGTGCAACATCAAATCAGGTGTAGCAGTGTAATGAGCTCTCACGGCTTCACCTGCAGGTATAAAAGGTATTTCTAAAGCGTCTGCCATAGAAGTTATGGTATTCTTAATAAGCGTTTGCGTTTGAAAATAATGTACATAATTACCTTCGTTGTTTTCAGAAATTACACCATTAGAAATTTCGTACAAATAAAAACGAGCACAAGGGCTATTTACTTTTACAGAATCTATGATTCTTTGAGCTCTTGCAACAGATTGAGAAATAGGCACCTGTGCACCTGATTCATTCGTACCAGGTTGTATCACAACTACTGTCCAATTCTTAGAGTGAATTTTATCGTATAAATCAGGATTGGCAGACAATTGAGCTAGTCCTTGTCCTCCAATAGTAAACTGGTCTACTTCAATAGTTTTTCCTTTAGATGTTGCTATTTGCTTTACCATCTGAGGCATACTATTATACATCGTCATACTATTTCCAATAAACAAAATATTGTCTTGTGATAGTACAACAAAACTTTGCAATAAAAAGAATAATACTATTGTTAATCTACAGATTTTCATACAAAATGTTTTAAAAAAACACTTTGCCAATTGTTTTTTGGCAAAGTGTAAAAAGGGATTACAAAAATCTTATTATATTTCTAAAAAACAAAATATTTGAAACCTACAATTATTAAAAACGACATTACTTTAAAATAAATTTAGAGCTAACAATTTTACCATCTTCTTTTTCCAAAAGAGCTACATACACTCCTGGTGTTTGCTTTTGCATTGGTACCATTTGTTGCTCTCTTAAATCTACAGATTGTACTAAAGCTCCGTTTATTGAATAAACTTGCGCTTTAACAAAAGTGTTACCTTCAATAATTAAAGTTCCATTAGTTGTGTATAAATGAACTTTTTCTTCTTGAACTGTTTCTATAGATGCTCCTACAGGTGTAAATACAACATTATCTATTCCAAATACACGGTGAGATGCTGACGGAACGTAACGAAAAGCAATGTGTTTAGCATCTGTTACATCTGGAATTTCTACAGTAAAATTAGCAGCTGTTGGACTTAAATTTAGCTCCTGAACAAGAGAAAAAGAAGTAGCTTGATCAGGAGAAGAAACTACGCCTAATTGCAATTTTCCTCCAGTACTAGAAGACTGAAAAGTTAACGTCCCTGCAATGCTTACAAGCTCAGGAGAAAAAAATGTAATTGGACTATCTGGTTCCATAAAGCTATATGCTTTCAAATACTTATTTCCATTGCTCGAATGAGCTGTTATAAATGCATTGGGATATGCTTTATCAGAAGACCATCCTCCATAAGGCAAATGACCATATGCTCCACCTTGCCCAACAAGATCTACAGGAAAAGAATAAAAGTTTTCATCAATACTTTCCACTTGTGCATTTGCATAGATACTACTAAATAGTATCGCTAAGAATAAATTTTTTTTCATAAGTACATTTTTGTTATTTATAATTGATACAAATATACTACTTTTTTTTATTCTAATTCTAAATTATTTTTACATACAAAAAAAACCTCTTACAATTCTTGATTATAAGAGGTCTCTATAGGTGATTAAAAATTATATTTTGATTATTCCTCCAACTGCTATTACAGATTGGTAAAACGTCATATCGTGTTTCACATGATCACTAGGATCTGGAGAAGTAGAACTCTTTAACATATTTATATATCCTACTTTAGATTCGTATTGTATAAAGAAATATTTAAACAATGTAACATTTGCTCCAACCTTTCCTGCAATTCCATATCCAGAAATATCAAACGCATCTTTACGACCTTTACCCAATATAGTCGCATCGGTACGAGGATACATAAATCCAAATCCTCCGCCCCCTAAAAGATTTATTTGAAATTTATCCGTGTTAGCTATTCCAAAAAACTTAGATACATCTTCCATATAAGTGAGTTCTGCATTTACATAATTCAACCCATCTGTATGCTCAAATCGCAAAAATTCAGGTGTTAAACGAGTGAGTCCATTATCTAAAATTTCTCCATAACTTCCTTTATTTGGATAGTCTCCAGTAACCAATACATCTTGATTTTGTGTAACAACATACTTCATATGGTCAAATCCTAAAGACACATTCCACTTATCCGTAAAAAAATACCCAATTCTAAAATTGGTTTGTGGGATTGTCAATCGAAGAGGATTGATATAGTCTATATGCCAACCCTTTGGTCTATCGTGAGCTGTAGCATCGTGAACAGTAAACTGGTAGTTAGCTCCTGAAAAGTGTAAATCAGAAGTAGAATAATATCCTCTATTTCCTCCCCAGTAAGCAAATATTTTACCTTTATTTCCACTAGTAAAACGCTTACTTTCTATGTCTTGAGCTTTTGCAAAAAAAGTACAAAACAATCCGAACAATACTATAAAAAATTTATTAGTCATCACTTATTGTTTTTAAGAACATTTCGTTTGAATCCGTTTTTCTTATTTTATCGTGTATCAAAGTAATTGCCTCTACAGATGTCATATCCGCAAGATGATTACGCACTGCCCACATTCTTTGATTCACTTCTGCAGGAAGTAATAAATCGTCTCTACGTGTACTTGACGAAGTGAGATCTACGGCAGGGAAAATGCGTTTGTTAGCTATTCTTCTATCCAATTGCAATTCCATGTTTCCTGTTCCTTTAAATTCTTCAAAAATCACTTCATCCATTTTACTACCTGTTTCTGTCAATGCTGTAGCTATAATTGTGAGCGATCCTCCATTTTCGATATTACGTGCTGCACCGAAAAAGCGTTTTGGCTTTTGTAATGCATTAGCATCTACCCCTCCAGACAACACTTTTCCAGAAGCTGGTTGCACCGTATTATATGCTCGTGCCAAACGTGTGATCGAATCTAAAACGATGACTACATCATAGTTACACTCTACCAAACGCTTTGCTTTTTCTAAGACAATATTCGCAAGTTTTACGTGTTTTTCAGCAGGTTCGTCAAAAGTAGATGCTACAACTTCTCCTTTAACACTTCTTTGCATATCCGTCACCTCTTCCGGACGTTCATCAATCAACAATACAATTAGGTAAACCTCAGGATGATTGGCTGCGATACTGTTTGCAATTTCCTTAAGCAACATGGTTTTACCCGTTTTGGGCTGTGCTACTATCATTCCTCTTTGTCCTTTACCTATAGGAGCAAAAAGGTCAATAATACGCGTAGAAATACTACTATTTTTATCTGTTATATTGAATTTTTCATTGGGAAACAACGGAGTAAGATGTTCAAAAGCAATTCTATCTCTAACCAATTCTGGTTTAAATCCGTTGATAAATTTAATATTTACTAATGGGAAAAATTTTTCAGCTTCTTTTGGAGGTCGAACCATACCTGTAACCGTATCTCCTGTTTTCAAACCAAATCTTTTGATTTGAGTAGCTGCAATATAAATATCATCGGGAGAAGAAAAATATCCAAAATCAGACGAACGCAAAAATCCATAACCATCTGGCATCAATTCCAAAACACCTTCTACTTCAATAAACGCATCGAATTCGTAATCAGGACTTCTATAGTTATTTTTTTTCTGTTGATTTTTATTTTGTTTATGATTTGGATGATTGTCTTTTGAAATTTCTTCCAACTCAGCATCAGATTGTTCCGTTTTTATAGTTTCTTCGGTTTTTTCCTCTGCTTTCTTACTCCCTTTTTGAGATTTAAAAGATTTTGTTTTTTTCTTACGATTGTCTTTAAACTCTTTATTTTCCTTAGATTCTTCAGGTTTTTCTTCTGTTTCTATGGGAGTATCTGTCTTTTCAGTAGACACTTCTTTAGAAATGCGCTTACGCTTTGGCTTTATTTCTTGCGAAACAACTTCATCTTGCTGAGTAAACATGCCTTCATCTCCCGAAAAAAGTGTGTTTCTCTCTCCATTCATTATGAGTGCAATCAACTCATCTTTTCGCAAATTATGTATATTTTTTATATCTAAACTTTTTGCAATTTCTTTAAGTTCCGCAAGTTTTTTTTCTTTTAAAAGAGAAATGTCAAACATATGACCTATGTATTTTATTTTGTATTGAGTGAATTTTTTAAGAGATATTTAATGTATTAAAATATCGTATAGTAAAGTCCCTAAATAATTAGAAGACAAAAATACGACTATTTTTTT
>JBHBEQ010000050.1:0-2950 GCA_041785575.1 Flavobacterium sp. | reverse complement strand
GATAGAAAAACAGGAGCAACCAAATGGACAGCAACTCGTGTAGATTTGGTATTCGGAAGCAATTCTATCTTAAGAGCATACGCAGAGTTTTATGCCCAAGACGACAACAAAGAACGCTTTGTAAAAGACTTTGTAAAAGTTTGGACTAAAGTGATGAACGCCGATAGATTTGATGTGAAGTAATGTTTTTTTTCATAATTATATTTTTGAAGGGAGCACTTTTATTAGTGCTCCTTTTTTTATATCTTGCCGTAAAAAAAATGAAAAAACAAATTATTATAGGGTTATTCTTTATAACACAATTTGCATTCGCTCAAGAAAATGGAACTGTTGCTTATACACAAAAGGGACCATACATACCTATTTATTCAGAACAAATAAGCAACTACTTTTTCAATCATTTGTTAATAGATGTACGTTCTGAAATAGAATTTTCGGAAAATACCTTACCTGGTGCAATAAATATAGATTACTATAAAGATGATTTTAGAGATAAACTTAGAAAAATAAATGTAAATACCCCAATCGTATTGTTTTGTGGTTCGGGTATGAGAAGCGAGTATGCAGCAAAAATTGCTAAAGAATTAGGGTTTGAAAATGTATATATGTTAGTAGGAGGGATGGAAGCGTATCAAGAATTTTTACAAAAGAAGCCATAATTTATGTTTTTTTTATGATGTTTAAAGGAGAGGAAAAGGAGATTCTTTTTTATTTTTGACAAACAAAAAAGAAAATGAAATGTTAGAACAGGCTTCATTCAACGGATTTTTAAAAACACTATTTATAATAGTGATGCTGTATTATCTGTTTAAATTTGCTTTTCGTTTGTTTGCACCGATTCTCATCAACAAAGCAGTAAAGAAGGCAGAGCAAACATTTAGACAGAATTATGAACAGCAAAATAGTTATCAAAGTACGACAGAAAATGATACAACGATAAACTCGAATACCTCAAAATCGAAATATCCTAGAGAAAAGAAAAAAGTGGGAGAATACATAGATTATGAAGAAGTAGATTAATAAACAAAGCCTTGCATTTGCAAGGCTTTGTTTATTTTAACCGATATGTTAATGCGAAGTAGTATAAAGAGCTGTTTTAGATACAAATCCTATTAGTGTTTAGTCAATCTTTACATCATTAAGTCTAATTTTATTTGATATAATGAAGTAGTATAACAAAAAATGAATCAAATAGTTTAACGAAAAAGCTATCTTTGTATTTTCAAAGTATTTTATGCAAAAATCAGAAGATAAAATAGAAGTTATTGGAGCAAGAGCTCATAATTTAAAAAATATAAATGTCGATATACCGAGAGAGAAATTGGTAGTTATAACAGGACTTTCTGGTTCTGGAAAATCCTCTTTGGCATTTGATACTATATATGCAGAAGGCCAGAGGCGATATATAGAAACTTTTTCTTCTTATGCCAGACAGTTTTTAGGAGGTCTTGAACGTCCGGATGTGGATAAAATAGAAGGACTTTCACCTGTAATTGCAATTGAGCAAAAGACTACCAGTAAAAGTCCGCGTTCTACTGTAGGAACTATTACTGAGATATATGATTTTTTACGTTTGCTTTATGCTAGAGTAGCAGATGCTTATAGTTATGAAACAGGCGAAAAGATGGTAAGTTATTCCGACGAACAAATTTTGGATTTGATTGTTGAAAATTACCAAGGAAAACGCATAAATATTTTATCGCCAGTTGTCAGAAGTCGAAAAGGACATTATAGAGAATTGTTTGAGCAAATAGCAAAGCAAGGATTTGTAAAAGTTCGTGTAGATGGAGAAATTACAGATATTACTTTCGGAATGAAGGTAGATCGGTATAAAACGCACGATATTGAAATCGTTATAGATCGCTTGTTGGTAGAAGATGATGAACAAACACGTCAACGACTTGTAGAAAGTATCAAAACAGCAATGTATCACGGTGAGGATATCCTGATGATTATTCCTCACGGTGAAGAAAACGTAAGGTATTTTAGTAGAAATTTGATGTGTCCAACTTCTGGAATTTCTTATCCAAATCCAGAGCCTAATAGTTTTTCGTTTAATTCGCCAAAAGGAGCTTGTGACAATTGCAATGGACTCGGAATGATTGATGAAATCAATTTTGATAAGATAATGCCTGATAAAACATTATCTATAAAAGCTGGAGGAATTGCACCAATAGGCGAACAAAAGAATACTTGGATATTCAAACAATTAGAAATTATAGCACTGCGTTTTGGTTTTAAATTGTCAGATCCAATAGAAACTATTCCTGATGAAGCAATGCAAATGATTTTAGAAGGCGGGAAAGATAGTTTTTCTATAAAATCTGATGTGATGGGAATTACAAAAGATTACAAAATAGATTTTGAAGGAATAGCCTCATTCATAAAAACGCAATACAACGAAGCAGATAGCTCCTCTATCAAACGTTGGGCAAAAGAATACATGGATGAAGTAAGTTGTCCGAAGTGCAAAGGAAGTCGTTTGAGAAAGGAATCACTTTACTACAAAATTCACGATAAAAATATTGGAGAATTAGTAGAAATGGACCTTGAGCAATTGCAACAATGGTTTTTAGATTTACCTAATCATCTTACAGACAAACAACTTCAAATTGCAAAAGAAGTATTGAAAGAGATTGTAGCTCGTCTTACATTCTTGCTCGATGTAGGTCTTAATTACCTCAGTTTGTCGAGAAGTTCTAAAACGCTATCAGGAGGAGAAGCACAACGCATTCGACTAGCAACACAAATTGGGTCGCAACTTGTGGGAGTGCTTTATATCTTAGACGAACCGAGTATAGGGCTACATCAGCGCGACAATGAAAAACTCATAAAATCGCTGTTGCAACTACGCGACATAGGTAACTCTGTTTTGGTAGTTGAACACGACAAAGATATGATTGAGCAAGCAGATTTTGTTATAGATATAGGGCCAAGAGCAGGTGTAAAT
>JBHBEQ010000049.1:0-20695 GCA_041785575.1 Flavobacterium sp. | reverse complement strand
AATGTCCCAAAACGAAGAGTTACCTCATCAGTAAATCCTGTAACAAACATTCTCATAAAGCGAACCGATTGTAAATCGCTAATTGCACCAACTGCATTTTCAGGCAAAGCGTTTATAGGCACTTTATATTGTACCCATTTAACAGGTGAAACAGTTCCATTTTGCAATGTTACCTCTGTTGTACGAACATCTACTACATAGTTTGTTCCTACAACCGGATTTGGTTGAATATCAACTTTAAAATCATAATACGCATTTATCGTATTCATTGTATTATCTCCATCGATATCTTCTACATCAGGCAATACTTGAGAACCTCTGTTTCTATCATTAAATTCTACTGGAGTGTTTCCTTGTGTTCCATTAAAATTTTTATAACGTTGAAGAATATTACCACTCGCAGACAAAAAGTATTCGTAATTATCTGCTGCTGGGTCTTGTATTTCTGCAAATGCTGGGAACTTTTGAGCCTCGTCTGCATCGCTAAGTCCATCCAATCCTACATCTTGCAATCTTCTGTTATTAGCATCTGTATCAAAAGCATAAATCAATGCCGTTGATGCTGGTACTTTACCCCAAATACTGCTGATTGTTGCGGCATTAGAATTGGCTCCTGGCAAACCATTTTCAAATTGCTTTAACCCATCTTGAAGTATATCTTCCGAAATATATCCAAAGTTTAAATGCAATTCTCCGGTATTAGACGCATCAATATGATCGCCTGGATTACCTGTATACGGATCCATTAACCAAAACTCAACATACTCCACATTAGTTTGTTCGAAGTTAGTCGATGTCAACGATCGCATAATACCAGCCCAATTGTTTGCAGGATTTGGCAATTCGTTGTTAACCAAAAATTGAGGATTAAAATTGTATGGCCCTCTTTCTTTTGGATAATACGTTAGATCAAGTGTGTTCAATGCCAGTAATTCACCGTTTGCTATATCCATTGATGGAAATAACTCTTCTTTGAATATACGACGCGTGCGATTTGATGACAAATCATTTTCTGATAATTCATCTGGTCTTCTGTTTGAAGAATAAAATACAGGGTCAATTTTATACCAAGACATTTTTGCACGTCTGTACCCAGAACTCAAATCGGTATTTTGTTCGCCATAGCCAACAGGAACGCTTGAGAGTTTCCACAAACTAGGACTACTAATATCTATATTGGTTTGTGTACCTTCAAAATTATCAATATACGATGTTGCTTCGCCATTCATTCTATCTCGCTTAGAAGCACCTGGTTTTAAATATGCAAATTCACCTCTAAAGCTCAACGTTGAAGGGGTATCTGTATCTACAAAAGGTAGTTTATTTGCCCATCTTGTTAGAAAAGGTGCTTCAGAATTATAATTTGTGTTAAATCCGTAAATTGTATTGTTTACCGATTCATCTCCATAGATACTTTTTACGGTAATTGGTTGTTCTGATAAACGTAGATATGTAGTCCCAACACTAAATTTATCGCTAAACTTGTGTGTTAAATCCACCCCAAAGAAAGTGCGTTGTTGCTGTTGAAACATCGTATTACTTTCTACCGATATTTCTATTGGTGCATTTGCCAAAGAAGGGTCTAGTATTTTCACACGTCCCATCTGATAGTCTACAGAATAATCTTGTCCTTCTATCAAAATACGTCCGTTAGAAGTTACCACAACCGAACCTTGTGCAACATTAGATGCTCCAATTGGAATTCCATCTCCTGCTGCACTTTTAAATCTACCTTTTAGTTGAAATTTATTTTTACTACTTTCTTGTAAAGCACGAGCTTTATTTAGTCGATATAAATTTCTAAAAACGTATTTCTTTTGATTTTCGTTATACGATGCTTCTACATCATAATTTTCCGATGCGTTTTGTGATAGTTTTTTAAATAAATGCGAACCAAAAGGTTCAACTGTTGTAAAAATAATTCTACCATTATACGTATCTACAGTAATCCCTTCAAATTTGTTGTTATTTACTTGCGATTGATTGTTATTATATCCGTTGTTATTTATAGTATTTCCTAATGGATTGGTTGAATTTGTTTGCGAAATAAAATCAAAATATCCATCTCCTCCATTTTGAGGGTCATTCGTAGAATTTAATCTATCTAAGTGGAATACATTAAGCAAAGCGGTATTTGCAACATCTGCAGGTAGTGTTGTTCCGTCTACTGGTTGAATGTAGTTTAATGGCTGAGGATCTGTGTATAATATATTAAACCTAAAACCATCTTCTTCAATTTGTGAAACACCTTCGAGAGAATAAATGTTTTTCATCATCAAATCCCACACTGGTTCATCTGTAGAAGTTAAAGCACTTTTCAGCATTTTTAACACCAAACTTTGAGTTGTTGGCACATCTTCTCCATTTTGATTCTGACCTACCACTGTAGATTCTATTCCATCTGTACCAAACTCACCAACTCTATATACTTTATCTCCAATAGTATATTCGTATGCAACGGCTAAAACTTCATCATTTGCCAACTCTTGTTGTAACGAAATATACCCTAATTGTGGATGAAATTTATATTCCGACTCGGTAAGTTTACGCGCATTTTCAAGTTTTACATAATCTCGCCCTTCAATTACAGGAATATCAAATCCACTTGCTGCAGTATTGATTTGTCTTATCCCTTGATTGAGATAGTTGCTTCCTATATTTCCAGGGTCGAATTTATTGTTGGCGTTGTTGGTTGGAGTATCTGAGGAGACCAATAAGAAATCAGAATGTGTATTTAAGTCTAAACCTATCACACGACTATCCTCTACGTTACTCAATCTTGATTCTCCCAAATCTTGCAACGCAATGATATTTCTAAAATTATTATTAGATGTACCAATTCTATTTTGTCTATTCGTTACCCAAACTTCTAAGCGCAAAATACGAACCCTACTATCTATAAATGGATAGTTTTTTAAGGCGGCATCGTATCTATTTCTAAAATATTGAGACAAAAAGTAGTGCTTATCTTTTTCGTAATCTAAAGCAAACATTTCAAAATCCTGCACAGTTCCTCCTCCTTGAGCGGTAATCGTTCTTCTTTCAGAATTTTGTCGCGAAAAAACACCCGTAATTGTGGTTGCTCCAAATTGCAAAGTACTCTTCACCCCAAATAAACTCTGTGCTCCTCTAATCAATGAATTGTTTACTGGCATACTCACATTACCTACCTCTAAAGCCTGTAAAATATCATCTTCCCCAGGTTGGAAATTTAGTTTTGCCAATTGTTGTTGAAATCCGAAAGTAGCTTGAGTATTGTAGTTAATGTTTACATCTAAATTAGTTCCTACTTTTCCCTGCAAACTCATACTGATTCTAGGATTAAAATCCAAAGCAACTATAGAACGATTTCGCGGAGAAATCAACGGATTATCCTGACGAGAATATCGCACTCCTAAATCTGTTTCTACAGACCCCATTGGTTTTACATCAATGGTATTACTTCCAAAAATAGTTTTAAATAATCCAGAATTTACGTAATATTTAGGCAATAAATCCTTTTGTTCATCTTCAGACAAACGACCATCAGCTGCAGCAATTTTCTGACGAAAATAACTAAGCATCTCCTTTCTCGTAAGCAAATCTTCATATTGTTTACGAGTTAATACAACTGGATATTTTACATCAAAATCTCCAACTTTTTTTGTATAAATATACGTATCCGTATGAGGGTCGTATTCATAGGTCGAGAGCATCTGCTCTATATCTTGGAGCTGAATTGTTCCGAGTATGTCCACCTTTGTAGAATCTTTTTCTACTTGTGCCCAGATTTTATTTTCAACAATAAACAACAAAGTGAGCAATAGACATATTCTGAAACTACTCACAAAAACACTATATTTCAATGTTACAATTTTTTTAATGCCAATTTTATTATGTCTTCTACAGAAATATTACTATTTTCTTTTTGAATTTGTGCTACTACCTTTTCTGCTTTTGCTCTAACAAATCCTAAAACCTCTAACGCTGAAACCGCTTCGTCTGAAATTGTATATGCTAATGGTTGTGAAAAATCTTCTACCGAAAACATCTTTACTACTTTTTCTTGTAAATCTAGTACGATTCTCTGAGCAGCCTTTGGTCCTATACCTTTTATTTTTTGTAGCGTCGAAACATCTGCATTTGCTATCGCCTTTAGCATTTCCTCTGGTTGTACATACGACAATATATTTCGTGCAGTAGCGGCACCTATTCCAGATACACTAATCAATAGTTTGAATATTTCTCGTTCAGCCTTATCTACAAATCCAAACAAGACATGTGCATCTTCTCTAACTTGCAAATAAGTGTATAGCATAACATTCTCCTCTTGAGGAAGTTTTGAATATGTATTTAGCGAAATACTTATTTGATATCCTACACCATTACACGATACTACTACCTCTGTAGGATTTTTTTCTACCAATCTTCCTTGAACAAATGAAATCATCTCTTATTTTTTTTCAAAAGTAGTGATTTTTTATTCAACATCAAGATAATACCCACATTCCCTTTTTCTTTTTTTCGACAAAAAAACACCAAAAAAAACGAGCTATATATTCTAGTGATTATTCCTTCTTTCGATAAAAAAGAAAAGACTTATATCCTATTTCTATGTCTTCATATTCTCCATCTTTTTCTGTATATTGAATTTCTGAAGGCACCAACACAAATTCATAAGATTCTACAGAAAAGGCAAAATGTGGTGGATTTAAATCTTCTGTATGTTTGTGTGTTTTCAGATATTCGATGATGACATCTGTCAAAGAATATGAAAACTTATTTCCTTCTATCGTTAGTTTTAGCACTCCTTCTTGCGAGAGTACTATCTTATCTTTTCCAGACATGTATTCTTCATGAAAATAACCCAGGCTAATCATTTTTGGATATCCCTGTGGAACATTAATTTCACTTAAAAAATATTTTGAAAGATAATTTGAACCATCTCCTATAGTAGAATCTTCTGTATTCGGAAATAGTTCCATAAAATCTGACCAAAGCAACGATTTATCGTTTATCACCTCTGCTAATGATCGTTTATCTGCTTCTGATGCTAATGACAGTAAGAACTCTTTCTCTCCTCTCTGCGATAAAAAGTACATTTTATCTATAATATCCTCTCTTTCCTTATTCGTGATTAATTGCTTAAAGTCTATTATGCCATTCTTGTATATATTTGCCGCTTCTAAGGCTTTTATCAATTCACTTTTCTGGCTTCGTATAGAAGTTTCATGCACATTAAAATAAGGCATAGCAATACTCAACAAGGCAAATACAAACAGTGATACCGGAATAAATCGGATGCTTGTCTTTCTGAAAATCAAAAAGTAAAACACCACCACCGAAAGCCAAATAGCAAAAAGCAATACAAAATAGCGATTTTCGGTAATCCCATAAGCTAGAATTCGCGTATTTATAGCCACAAACAGTAAAACCATAAGTGGCAAAAGCATAAAATTAAAGGCTTTAGAAAAGAATTTCACCCACGATTTTGCATGCATCTTTGCTAGTGGGTAAACCAACAAATATGCCAATAACCCAACAAGACTAAATGCCATAATCATAAACGAAATCCAACCTTGAGGCAGTGTCCATGTAACAAGTATTTTCGTTCCGTACAAATAAAGTATCCCACCGTAAATGATGAGCAATGGAACAAGTACAAATTGAGTAAAAAACTTCAACACCAAAGGATATTCTGAGGTTTCACTTTCAAGATTTTGCAGATTTTTGCAAAAACTAAGGAAAATAAAACACCCCATAAAAATCATTGCCGAGATTGAGAAGTATCCATACACTTTTTCGTTAATATACACATCAAACAATTCACTCACTGCGGAAATTGCTAAAAGAATACCAATAGTAAGTACACCAACAAATATCTTGGAAATGATAAAATTCATAAACAGACTTTTGTTGTATTCCCAAAAATTAAATTCTTTATTTTGAGTAAAGACAAATGGCACAAAAGACACAGCGAGATGTACCATCAAAACAAATACAATAACATCAATAAAATAAATCAGATTGAATAAAGTATCAAGAGGTTCTCGCAGTAACACAAAATAAAAAAAGAGCAACACCAAACCTCCAAAAAAACGAAAAAAAAGTGCTTTCCCAAAGCGTTCTTCCGCCATCCGAACCGCAAAAAACACCCCAATTCCGACACCAAATGTCATTAAAAGTTTTGGATATTCTGTTTCTTCGCCTTCTTTTTCTATACTTAAAATAGCAAAAATCACCGCAAGGAATGCCGACAATAGCACTAAAGGAAAGTTTTTCACCGTCGTTAATGCCGTGGTAAAAAGCTGGGATATTTTCTTCATAGCAACATTTCTTTTATTCTTTTTTAATGTACAATCGAAATTTTCTTTAAAAGAAACAAATTTAATCTATTTTTATTTTAAAAGATTTTAAAGATAAATTTCCTTGCAATATTTTTTTCGTTTCAGGATTCTCATTTTCTAATTTTCTGTTTTTGCTTATTTCTAAAAAATCTATTTCTTTATCGATTCCTAAAAACTTACGATTCGCCAAATTAGCTACAATTCCCATTGTGAATGGGGCAATTCATCGAAAAATCACTACTAGCGTAATTCAACTGCAGATATTTCTCATAAATCAGCAACAACTTTTTTCTTTTTTAACGAGTAAATAGAACAAAAGTCCGAACGCGTTCGGACTTTTGTTCTATTTATATTTTAGAGCAAACTATAGCGTTGTAATTTTTTTTAAGTTTTCTATAGTTACAATAGGGTTCTCTGTGTTAAACACAAAACTACCTGCCACCAGCACATCTGCTCCTGCTTCGGCTAATTGCTTTGCATTTTTATCTGTAACACCTCCATCTATCTCAATCAATGTAGAAGCATTGTTACGAACAATCATTTCTTTTAATTGCTTCACTTTTTTGTAGGTATTTTCAATAAAGCTTTGTCCTCCAAATCCAGGATTTACACTCATTAAACAAACTAAATCTATATCACAAATTACATCTTCTAATAACGCTACGTTCGTATGAGGGTTTAAAGCTACACCTGCTTTCATTCCTTCTGATTTTATCGCCTGAAGTGAGCGATGTAGATGCGTACACGCCTCGTAGTGAACCGTAAGAATATCTGCACCTAAATTTTTAAATGTTTTTACATAACGATCTGGATCTACTATCATCAAGTGTACGTCTATTGTTTTCTTTGCGTGTCGATTAATTGCCTCTAAAACCGGCATCCCAAAAGATATATTAGGAACAAAAACACCATCCATGATGTCTATATGAAACCAATCTGCTTGGCTATTATTAATCATTTCTACATCTCTTTGAAGGTTTGCAAAATCTGCTGCAAGAACCGATGGAGCAATTAAAGTATTTTTCATTTTCGTTTATATTATATTGTGCAAATGTACTGTTTTGAAAATAAATAATTGTTATTTTTAGTCGTTTATTATGTTTTTTTGTTTGGATATTTCTTGGAAATATGCCACTCTACTTAAAGGCTCGTATTCATCTTGTTCACCTAACAAAATCAAATCGTTATGTTGTCTATTCTTTCTGAAACTATAATGTGCCAAATTACCCGTTTGTACACATACAGCATGAACTTTGGTAACATACTCCGCTGTCGCCATCAAAAAAGGCATTGCTCCGAATGGCTTCCCTTGGTAGTCCATATCCAGCCCTGCAACGATTACTCGTTTTCCTATATTTGCCAACTCATTACAAACATCTACTATTTCATTAGAAAAAAACTGTGCTTCATCTATACCAACCACTTCATAATCTTTAGACAATTCAATGATTTCTAACGCATCTGAAATTTGCACCGATGCAATTTCATTTCCTTGATGAGAAACTATATTGCTTTCACTATAGCGAACATCTATTTTTGGTTTGAAAACACCTACCTTTTGTTTGGCTATTTGAGCTCTTTTTAGTCTTCGAATTAGCTCCTCTGTTTTTCCTGAAAACATTGAACCACAGATAACTTCTATCCATCCACATTGCTCTTTGTTATTTACCGCGTTTTCAAGAAACATTTTATGATTTTTATATGTATTTTCGAAAGGATTTGTTTTAATTTTGTACTTACAAATTTATTAAAAACAAATTTCTCTACAAAAAATATTGACATCTATGAAAAAAATCTTAACATCTGAATTAATAAGCATTGCACATCGCGTTCTTAAATTAAAAAATTCTGATGATATAAATACCCTTTATACAGAATCTCAAAAACTTTTCGAAAAAATTTCACTTCTGAAATTTTATGAAGAAAACGAATATAGATTAGACTCCAACATCGATATTGAAAAACTAATACAAGACAACGAGGTAATTCAAGAAACACCTAAGCATCACGAAACAGAAATTTCTTACGAAACCCCATCAGAAAGTTGTGATATTAATGAAGAGGTAGCAACAAATGTAACAGTTGATTCTCAAGTAGAAAAAGTTGAAGAGATTGTTCCTCCTTCAACTACACCAGTTGTCGAAGAAAATTTTACTATTCATACAGAAATCGTTAAAGATGCAAATCAGGAAGAAGTACCTTCATTAGAAATTGATGCTGTTTACAATCTCTCTTTCGACAAAATTGAGTTTGAACAAAAAGATGAAGAAGTTGTTGAAACTAAGATTGTAGCAAAAGAAACACCTCAACCAAAAGCTCCTGAACAACAACATATCGTAAAATCCTCTGTCAATGAAGAAAACATCGATTTTCAACAAATTCCAATCAACAAAACTATCAATGATGCTTTTTCAAGAACTATATCTATCAGTTTAAACGATAAAATAGCTTTCGAAAAACATTTGTTCAACAACAGTTCAGAAGATTTATCACGAGTTATTTCACAAATAAACACGATGGATACTTATCAAGATGCAATTGATTTTATTGATGATTTGGTAAAACCTGAATTTAATTACTGGCAAGGAAAAGAAGAATTTGCTGAGCGATTTATACAACTCATCGAAAAAAGATTTCTATAAACTATGAGTAAGTTATACATTGTTCCTACTCCGATTGGCAATCTTGAAGACATGACTTTTCGTGCTATCAAAACACTTCAAGAAGTTGATTTAATCTTAGCTGAAGATACGCGTACAAGTGCAAAATTAATGAAACACTTTGACATTAATACTCCTATGATTAGCCACCATATGCACAACGAACATCAAACTTTAGATGGAATAATTCAAAAGCTAAAATTTGGTCAAATAATTGCTTTAGTATCTGATGCCGGAACACCTGCTATTTCAGACCCTGGATTTCTATTAACTCGCGCTTGCATTCAAGAAGGTATCGAAGTGGAATGTTTGCCAGGAGCTACAGCTTTTGTGCCTGCTCTAGTAAATAGTGGTTTACCTAATGACAAATTTGTTTTTGAAGGTTTTTTACCCGATAAAAAAGGAAGACAAACGCGTTTATTGTTTTTAGAAAATGAAACAAGGACTATGATTTTTTATGTTTCTCCTCATAAATTACTAAAAACATTACAAGATTTTGAACAGTATTTCGGGAGTGACAGACAGGCTTGTGTTTGTAGAGAATTGAGTAAAATGCACGAAGAAAACAAAAGAGGAAGCGTAAAAGAACTTCAAGAGTATTTTTCACAAAAAAATATCAAAGGTGAAATCGTGATGATAGTTGCTGGAAAAGAGAAAGAGAAAGAGAAAGATAAAAACAAAGCTAAATAATCAAATAAAAAAGCTACCTAATTCTATTTTGAATATGGTAGCTTTTTTTTGTTTTCTAATTAGAAAAATCTATTGTGCCAACTTTCAGATGCAGGAACTTCCCAATAGGTTTCAAAATCTTCTATATTATCAACCAAATTGTTAAACACAATTGTATTTGCCGTAACAGCCTTTTCTTTAGCCATTTTCTTAAAATCAATTAAGGATTTATGAGCTATAAACTCCCCAGTACGGTAAGTAACATTCATTTTATCCAACAAATCGATATTATATTCTTTTTCTAAATCTTGAATTACGCGTACCGAAGCATCTATAGAACAACCAGATGCTGAGTGATAATCTTGATCTACTGCCAATACTATAAACCTATTATATTTAATTATAAAAGAGGCTTTTAACGGTGTACTATGTGCACTCCAATTATCTACAAAGTTGTGTAGAATAGAGGTTATTTTTGCAACTTCTTCTTCGGATAATTTTCTATTAGATGGATAAATCCAAATACGAGAAGTTTTTGGCATTTCTTCAAATGGTATATACATATTTATATTTTCTCTAAATGATAAATAACATTTTGTTTTACAAATCGACCGATAGTTGCATCATAAATCTCTAATTCATAATACACTACTCTAATTCTATCACCTTTTTTTAACACATTATCTGTAAGCAAGAAAGCACTATCAAATTCGCTAAGGAGTAAAAAATCTCTTTTCTTTCCAGAGTCTTCTTTAACGATGCAAATGAGCAATTTGTTTCTCTGAATTTCCGAAAGCTCTCCTTCTATTTCAAATGTCGAAAAGTCGCTGTATTGTGCTAGTTCAGACCTGTAAAAACCTTCCATTATTTCAGGACAAATTGTTGCTAAATAATCCCCTATCGTTTCACTAAACTCAGAAATTTTCTCTTTATTTGTTACAATATCTTCTCCGAAATAATATTGTACTTCTTCTAAATTATTTCTAACTGCCGCAAATAATTTCAAACCCAATTTCATTTCGGTTACTTCCGATCCATCCTTTTTCAAGTCTTCACAAATCTCATTTGCAACCTTGTTCAACAATTGGATTTTTGTCATTTTTTGCGCAGAAATGACATTAGTTATTATTAAAAAACAAACAAGTGCTATTTTTTTCATAATTTATAAATCATTTGCATTTGCAATTAATTCTGCTACGTCTAAAACTTTAATTTCTCCTTCTTTGTGATTAAACTTTACTCCGTCTGTTAGCATAGTATTACAAAACGGGCATCCTGCTGCAACAACATCAGCTTTTGTTTCTATAACATCGTCTGTTCGTTCCATGTTGATGTCTTTGTTACCTTTTTCAGGTTCTTTAAACATCTGCGCCCCTCCAGCACCACAACACAAACCATTCTTTCTTGCACGTTTCATTTCTACCAACTCTGCGTCAAGTTTTCTTATAAGTTCACGAGGAGCTTCGTAGATATTATTTGCACGTCCGAGATAGCACGGATCGTGAAACGTGATTCTCTTTCCTTTAAACTGTCCACCTTCAATTGTTAATCTTCCTTCGTCAAGTAATGATTTCAAAAATTCTGTATGGTGCATTACTTCGTAGGTTCCTCCTAATCCTGGATATTCATTTTTAAGAGTATTGAAACAATGCGGACAAGCTGTTACTATTTTCTTTATACCATAGCCGTCAAATACTTGAATATTCATCATAGCTTGCATTTGAAAAAGAAATTCATTTCCTGCGCGTTTTGCAGGATCTCCAGTACATCCTTCTTCTGTTCCAAGTACAGCAAACTTTACATTTGCTCTATTTAATATTCTTACAAAAGCTTTCGTAATTTTTTTAGCTCTATCATCAAAACTTCCAGAGCATCCTACCCAAAATAAAATTTCTGGCGTTTCTCCTTTTGCCATCATTTCGGCCATTGTAGGCACTACTATATTTTCTGACATTTTTACAATTTCTTTAGTTAATTAATTTTCGTCTTTCCAATTGAGACGGTCCATTTGGTTGTATTGCCAAGGAGCACCGTTGTTTTCAATATTAGTCATCATCATATTCAATTCGTTTGGTGCTGCACTTTGCTCCATCACTAAATAGTTACGCATATCCATAATGATTGACAACGGACTAATACTTACCGGACACTCTTCCACACAGGCATTACAAGATGTACAAGCCCAAAGTTCTTCTGCTGTGATATAATCATTCAGTAACGATTTTCCATCATCAACAAAGGTACCTTTATTTGCATCAATGTTTCTTCCTACTTCTTCTATACGGTCTCTCGTTTTCATCATGATATTTCTAGGAGAAAGTTTTTTTCCAGTAATATTTGCTGGACAAGATGAGGTACATCTACCACATTCTGTACAAGTGTACGCGTTGAGTAATTGAATCCAACTCAAATCTTGTACATCACTTGCACCGAATTTCACTGGCTCTGAGTTGGCATCAGGTGCTGGTGCTGCAAAAGGATCTGCATTAGGATCCATCATTAACTTCACCTCATTAGTTACCGAATCAAGATTTTTAAATTGACCGTATGGGTTAAGGTTAGCAAAATAAGTATTTGGAAATGCGAGTATTATATGTAAATGTTTAGAATAATATAAATAGTTTAAGAAAACTAAAACCATTACAAAATGTCCCCACCAACCGATGCGTTCTAATATATGTAGAGTAGATTCACTCATTCCTTCAAAAAGAGCTGGACCAACGAATTGTGAAATTGTAAATCCAAAAGATCCTTGACCTTCGAAGTGTGATTTCCCCATATTATATAACACTTCATCTGTTCCGTTCATTGTAAAGATACACGTTACTAATAGCAACTCAAACATCAAAATGATATTCGCATCTTTTTTAGCCCAACCTTTCAATTCTTCCATGTTAAGACGAGGAAGTTTCAAAAGATTTCTTCTCGCTAAAAATGCAATAGTGGCAATGAGAGCACCTACTGATACAATTTCTATCAAGCTAATAATAAAAGTGTAAAATCCACCTAACGGAGCTTTGAAAATTCTATGCGTTCCGAAAATTCCATCAATGATAATTTCAATCAACTCGATTTGTGTAATCATAAATGCAGCATAAATCGCAAAGTGCAATAATGCAGGAATTGGTCTTGTGAACATTTTCTTTTGTCCAAATGCTACAAGTAGCATATTTTTCCAACGAACAGAAGATTGGTCGGAACGATTTTCTTTTCTTCCTAGCATAATGTTGCGATAGATCTTCTTTGCATTTTTTGCAAACATAAAAGAGCCACCTAACAATAGGATAATAAATAGAAGACTACTTAACATAAAATGTTTAAAAATTAATTATTGTTTTTAGTTTGTTTTTAGTTTGTTTTTAGTTTGTAGGCGCTGAATAAGCAGGCTGTTTTCTACCGAAAACAGAAATATTGATATATCTGTTTGGATTTAATTTTACGTCTTCCAACAACATATTCAATTCTTTAGATGCTTTGTTTAAATTTTGATACAATTGCTCATCTTTAAGTAATTTCCCAACATTCCCATCCCCTTTTTCTATATTAGCTACCACTTGGTTAAGACTTGTAGCTGCTTTATCAAATTTTGCAATAATAGATTGAATATCTGATTGTGCTAGATTTCCTGAAAGTGTTTCTAAATTTTTAGAAGTTTTAGAAAAATCTGTCATTATAGTATTTACTTTAGTACTATTATCTGTAACAATTTTATCAAACTTTGTTGTTATTTGTTTTGCATTACCCATAGTACTATTCAATTCTGCAAGAGCATTTTGTATATTAGCTTGAGCTTCTGAAGTAAGGGTATTGTTTAAAGAAACAACCAATTTGTTTACATTATACAATACTGAATCTAATTTTTGCATTACTGGGTCTGCCTTACCTGAAAGTTCTTCAATCATTCCGTTTTGTATATCACCCACTAAATAATCTCCATCTTTCGCCAACTCTTTGCTTGCATAATCAACATTAATTGCGATTTGCTTACCTCCTATTAATGAAGGAGAATAAATCAAAGCTTTGCTATTTTTGGTTATTTCAACAGGATTGGTCATCATAATTTCAACTACGAGTTTTCCTGTATCTTTGATATCAATTTTATTGATTTTACCAACGATCAATCCGTTTACGGTTACTTTTGACGCTGTGGTCAATCCCTCTACATTATCATATTCTACATAGAATTTTCTACTACTATCAAATATATTATTCCCTTTTAAAAAATTATATCCCCATATTAATAATGCGATAGACGAAAGGGCTAACAATGCCGTTTTTATTTCTTTAGATACTTTCACGAATTTTTTTATTAATTAATATTTATTTTAATGCTTCTGCTAATGATACTTTTTTGTCATTTTTATACGCTACTAAGAAAGACGATGGGTAGTGATTTTTTGCTTCTTCGAGGGCTTTTTTAGCGTGGTTGATATCGGTTGTTTTGTTGTAATAATATTTATAAACTATTTTCTCTCCTTTAGAGTCGCGTTCTTTTATTTTTTCTTTTGTAATGTTTTTCAATCCTTTAAAGTTAGAAGGTTTAGTATCAATATCTTTATCTGATCTTGCAATTTCAATCATAAAATACACACCTTCTTTTGTTTGTTGCTCTTTACCTATATTTTGAATTGAAGATGTCTGAGCAACTTCTTCTTTTGGTAGTTCTACTTTTGCACTACGCACAACACCCCTTTGTTTTGGTGCAGGAGTTGAAGTATTTGAAGTTCGATCTTGCAATACTGTTGTACCTTCTCCTCCGTAATAATTTCTTTTATATTCCAAAATTGCTCCAGCAATTGCTCTAGACAACTCCTCTTTACCTTCATTTGAATTTACATACTCCCCCTCTTCTTCATTGGATAAAAATCCTAATTCTATAAGCACACTAGGCATAAAAGCTCCGTGTAAAACCCAAAAAGGCCCTTGTTTTACCCCTCTATTTCTTCTCTTTAAATCGTTTGTAAAACGAGATTGCACTTTACTTGCCAAATCTATACTTTGAGAAATATACTCTTCTTGCATCAATGTCAATCCCAAAAGAGATTCTGGTTTTGAAGGATCAAATCCAGTGTAACTTGTCTTATAATCATCTTCCAATGTTATCGCATCGTTTTCTCGTTTTGCTACCTCAAGGTTTGATGCCGTTTTAGAAGAACCAATCACAAAGGTTTCTGTTCCATAGGCTTCCGTATTTTTAGCTGCATTTGCGTGAATAGAGACAAACACATTACCTTTTGCCTGATTTGCAATCTCACATCTCCTTCTGAGCTCAACAAAGTCATCTGTACTACGCGTATAAACCACTTCTATATTTCTGTCTTTAGCAATAAGCTCTCCTACTCTTTTTGCTACATCTAAAACAATTTTCTTTTCTACAAAACCGTTTCTTACAGCTCCAAAATCTTTTCCTCCGTGTCCGGGATCTAAAACTACTTTAAACTTTTGTGCATAAGTCATACTACTAAAAGCAAAGATAGCTACCCCAAACGCTAATTTTATTCTTGATAAAAACATAGCTTTTGTTTTATTTGTTTATTTACTTTTTTTAAAATAAAATTCAAAAATTATATGTAAGTTTGAGCCTTGAAAAATATTCAATACTCAGTTACAAAAATAGTATTATTTAGAATTGCATACAAAAGTAATATATAAGGTTTTTATCTATTTGTTTCTTTTAGGAACATTTCAGCCTATTTTTGCTCAAGACACCATTAGCAAAAAAACAACTTTAATCACTGAAAAACAAGATAGTATACAAAAAAACACACCTCAAAATATTGATCAAAAAAAAATTAACAAGAATGATTCTAAAAAGAAACAAAAACTAGAACATATTGTTGAACGCAAGGCTAAAGACTACGAAAAACTCGATCAAAAAAACAAAAAAGTCACTCTCTACAACGAAGCTGAATTTAAATACCAAGATTACGAATTAAAAGCGGGTATTATCGTTTACGATTACGACAAAAAAGAGTTATACGCTGGAAGAATTAAAGATTCTCTAGGAAAATACACCCAAACTCCTGTTTTCAAACAAGGTAATCAGGTATCTACACCAGATTCTATTCGCTTCAATATGGATAGTAAAAAAGCCATTGTTTGGAATACTAGAAGTACGTATCAAGATTTTAATATCAAAGCAGAACGGATGAAAAAAGTAAACGACTCTGTTCTCTATATGCAAAATGTAAAATTTACAACAGCTAAAGATATTGACAATCCTGAATATTACTTCAATACACATAAGGTAAAATTTGTTCCAAACAAAAAAGTTGTAGCTGGAGTAACCAATATGGTTATTGCAGATGTTCCTACTCCAATTGCATTGCCTTTTGCATTTTTTCCAATGACCAATAAAGCGTCTTCAGGATTCATCATGCCGAGTTTTGGAGATACAAACCAACGTGGTTATTTCTTGCAAAACGGAGGTTTTTACTTTGCATTGAGCGACCGATACGACTTAACGTTATTAGGGGACTATTACACCAATGGCACTTATCGTTTAGAAGCACAATCAAATTATGCCAAACGCTATAAGTTCAACGGAAATTTTGCCATTCGATACGAATATTCGGGAGATAGTGAAATGGGATTCCCTGACTATTATCGCTCGAAGATTTACAACATTCAATGGTCGCACTCTCAAGATGCAAAAGCAAATCCTAATTCAAGAATTTCTGCTTCTGTAAACTTAGGTAGTAGTAATTTCTTCAGACAATCTATGAGTTCACAAAACATTGGTTCTCAACTCAACAACACTTTACAATCTTCTGTTTCTTATTCTAAAACCATACAAACAGTTCCACAAATAAACTTGAGTTTATCTGCAACTCATTCACAAAACGTAAATACCAAACAGATTAGCCTTACCCTGCCAACACTGCAAGCAAGTATGGACAGAATTTATCCATTCGCTCCAAAAAGTGGTAGTAAAAAAGGCTTTTTCCACAATATCAATTTACAATACAACGTAAACTCTAAAAACTCCATACAAACCACAGATTCATTGTTCTTTAAGAAACAAATGTTTCAAAATATGAATACTGGTATGCAACATAGTATTCCTATCAATACCAATTTCAAACTCTTGAAATACATATCTGTTTCTGTGTCTGGAAATTACAACGAAGTTTGGTATCTCAATACGATTAGAAAATATTACAATGAAACACAAAATAGTATAGTTAATGAACGTATCAATAAATTTGATGCCTTTAGAACCTATAATTTTTCAACAAATTTAGGAACTACTATTTATGGAACATTTAACTTAGGAAACAAAGGTAAAATCCAAGCCCTAAGACACGTGATGAGACCATCAATCACCTATACATATACTCCAAGTTTCCAACAATACTTCGATAGCTATGCCATAGATGCTACGGGTACGACTATGGAAGAATATACAAGATTTGAAAATGGTATTTATGGTTCTCCAAGTAAACAGATGTCTAATATGCTCAGTTTTTCGCTTGGAAACAACTTAGAAGCAAAAATTCGCGACGACCAATCACCAAATGGAGAATTTAAAAAAGTTACATTACTCAACTCTTTAAACTTAAGTACGAGCTATAATATGACTGCAGATTCTTTAAAATTAGCCCCTGTGCGCGTTTCTGCAAACACCAATTTATTTAAAAACAAACTACAACTCAATCTTGGAACTACTCTAGATCCATACGCTATTAACAATTCTGGAAATAGAATAGATATGCTCAACATTGCAAATGGTGGAAGTTTGTTTAGAATGACAAGTGCTAATATGACTCTTAACTATTCACTTTCAAGTACAGATGCTATTTTCGGAAACCTCGACAGAGATAGAAATAGCTCAGACGAACAAAATGTGAGAAATGGTGGACGTGCCGATGACCTATTCGGTAAATCGACCGACTTAAGTGATAGAAGAAAAAGTATGTTTGGAGAAGACAAAGAAGACACACCATCTGCCTTTGCAGGATTTTTCAATGCAAAAATTCCTTGGGATCTCACCATCGCTTATTCGGTAACCTATGCCAACAATAATAGAAATCCAGAAATAACCAACAATTCACTAATGGCTTCAGGAAACATCACCCTTTCTCCTGGCTGGCGTGTAGGATTTTCAAGTGGTTACGATTTTAAAAACAAAGGTGTTACATACACACAATTGCGATTTGAACGCGATTTAAAATCTTGGAGAATGGATTTTTCTTGGATACCTATAGGTATCTACAGCCAATGGAATTTCTTTATTGGTATTAAATCAAGTATCCTTCAAGATATTAAGTATGAAAAGCGCAAATCTCCTGATAAAACATATAGAAACTAATAACAATCATTATGAGAAAAGTAATTAATTCAGAAAAAGCTCCTGCACCAATCGGACCATACAACCATTCTGTGCAATTTGGAAATATGCTATTCATTTCAGGTCAGATACCTTTTGATCAGGCTACTAATACACTTGTCACAGGTAATATTCAAGAGGAAACTAAGCAAGTGATGAAAAATCTAAAATATATCCTTGATGAAGCAGGATTCGATTTTTCTAATGCTGTAAAAGCAACTATTTTCATTAAGAATATGGATGATTTTCAATTAATCAATGAAATTTACGGAGAATATTTCGAAAAAGACAACGCTCCTGCTAGAGAATGTGTTCAAGTTGCGAAACTCCCTAGAAATGTAAATGTTGAAATTTCTATGATTTGCTGTAAGTAATCTTTTTCTACTTTCCATTGAATATCTAAAAAACACATTTCACATTTTTTATATAATTCATTATATTTGTTTTTAGGTTAAACAAATAATTCAATTAAATGAAAAAATTATTTTTATTTGGTGCTCTTGCTATTGCATCAACAGCATTCGGACAAAGAATTCAAAAAGGTGAATCACAATTAAATGCAGGTTTAGGACTTGGTAGTTCTTGGGGTATACCTGTTTATGTTGGTATTGATCACGGTGTACATAAAGATGTAACTATTGGAGGTCAAATTAGTTTTGCCAATGTAAACGAAGACAATTTCTCAATCAACTGGTTTTCGCTAAGCGCTAATGCTAATTACCACTTTAATAGCCTATTAGAAATCCCTAACAATTGGGATGTTTATGCAGGATTATCTCTTGTATATAACAATTATTCTAATAAATACAAAAATGGGTTAGATTTAGGACTACAAATAGGTGGTAGATACTTCTTCAACGATAAATTCGGTGTAAATCTCGAATTTGGTGGTGGAGATTATGCAACTGGAGGAAAAGTTGGTATCACTTACAAATTCTAATATACTCTGTTTAAAAGGTCTTTAAATCCTTTGAAATAAAACAACCATTTCAATTTATGTTTTCGAAATGGTTGTTTTTTATATATATTATTCTTGATTATCAACTGTAGAAGTAACGTACATGTTTATAAAAGTATCCTTTTACTGCTTTTCGACCTTTTTCTTGAACACCAACACAAGTGTAAATGTACAATTTTCTAGAGAAATATCCACAATCGGAAGATGTTTTTATACAATTTTGAGATAGTTCCTTTTCTAGTTCTGCGGAGCAAAACAGGACAGAAATAAAACCCTGCAATTTACAGAGCTTTATTTAAAATTAAACGGTTTTGATTGTTGCTAAATTTGGAATATTATCCACTTATCTAAGCTACATCATCTATATCATAATACCTTATGGCAAAATATAATAAACAGTAATAAATTAGTTTAGGATTTTCCTCCGTAAATTCAAAATAGTGCTTGGTATTTAACCCTTCTATTTTACCGTAAACTATTCCTACTTTTTTATTATTAATAATAAAATCACCTTTAAACTTTAATGACAACTTGGAACTTGGAAGAATAGTTATTTCAAAATTATTATTATTCAATATTACTTTTAGATAGAACAATTTATCTTTCTTTATAAAAGACACCTCACTATTAAGTTTTTGCTCTAATATTTTTAAAGATTTAAAACCCAACAAAGGAAATATTCTACACTTTATTAAAAGATTTTTATTCACGTCTTCTATTTTTAAAATAGAATAGATAATATAATCACTTCTTTTAAAAGTAAATAGCTTTATATCGTTATGAAAAAAATCGTAATTATTCAAAGAATAACTCATAATTTAGTTTTTCTTGCCTGTTATACCAAATTTTACTCTCAAATCTATACCAATAATGGCTTTTACTCCAACAGAAATATCTGTTGTATAGTCGTTATTTGTATTTGCTCTTGCTCTTGTCCTAACAGCTGTACCCATTTCATTTAATGTTGAGCCTTTTTTAGCATTCCACAAATTAGTTTTGGGTCCCATATTTCCTGACCAAACGGCTTTTCCATTATTAGAATAATAGTCAATAATATCCCCTCCGGGAGGAATCATATCAGGAGTTACATAATCAACTCCACCACCAATAGAAAGTTTCGTTTTATCAAAACCTAGTCCTGCACCAATAAAATTATGCCCTTTACCATCACCCCAATCAGCATAAAAACCAGAATTATTGTCTTCCTCTGTACTCCAACCTACTTTTCCTATCTCTGTAGTTATTACACCTCCTTCAATTCTTCCCCAGCCAGTTTTTACACCAACTTGTAATCCTACACTCGCTCCAGATCCAGCCTCAAATACTAATCTTCCTCCATCTCCTTTTTGGCTTTTGTAAATAAAATCTATAGATAAACCCTCATTTCCGTCATCATCAACATATGAAGAGTGATTAGTGTAAAAATATTCTTTACGCTTATCATCAAACCTAATATCACTACTACTATCGTTTCCATTCCATTGTTTATGCCACCAAGCTCCAAATTTGGTTTCAAAAAGCCCCGTAGGATCGGTAAACATAATAGGATTATTAAACCCATAACGATACGGTGACCAGTCCGGGAACTGCTCCGCCAACGGATCTACACTCAACCACCTTCCAATGGCTGGGTCGTAGTTTCGGGCGTGGAAGTCGTAGAGGTTTAAGTCTATGAGATAATTACGTTGCCTCAATACTTTGCTTTTTTACGGATTTAATGAATTTTAGTTGTTGATTTTCTCTAAAATCTCTT
>JBHBEQ010000048.1:0-3402 GCA_041785575.1 Flavobacterium sp. | reverse complement strand
TTTCTTCTTGATTTGAAACGATTTGTTGTAGAGCTTCTGAAGTAATTTTTTGGTCTAATGATTTTCTTTCGTCATTAAAAGAATTTATTTGTGCCAAGAAATCTATAGCTTGTTGTTTGTTGAGTTCTGTGAGTAATTTTACGGCATAAGTTCCGTGTTTAATACGTCCGGCAGCATTGATTCTCGGAGCAATTTTGAAAACGACATCTGTAATAGATAGTTTGTCCATACCGAATTGTTCCTTTAGAGCTAAAAGACCAGGGCGATTGGTTGAGGCAATAACGTTTAAACCGAAATAAGCTAAAATGCGATTTTCCCCCGTAATTGGAACAATATCAGCACCTATGGCAATAGCTACTAAATCGAGATAAGGGATAATGCTTTCAAAAGGTATTTGTTTTTTTTCAGCTATAGCTTGTATGAGTTTAAATCCTACACCACATCCACATAGTTCTTTGTAAGGGTAAGGACAATCTTCTTGTTTTGGGTCTAAAACAGCAATAGCTTCAGGAATTTCAGTTCCAGGAAGATGATGGTCACAAATAATAAAATCAATTCCCAATTCTTTGGCATAGTTTACTTTATCAACGGACTTTATACCACAGTCTAAAGCAATTATTAAACTAAAATTGTTTTCGTGAGCAAAATCAATCCCTTGGGTAGAGACACCATATCCTTCTTTGTATCTATCAGGAATATAGATTTCAATGTAGTTGGGATGTATGGTTTTTAAAAAAGAAGACATCAATGCAACAGATGTTGTTCCATCGACATCATAATCTCCGTAAACAAGGATTTTTTCTTTTGTTTCAATGGCTTTTAATATGCGTGAAACAGCTTTCTCCATATCTTTCATTAGATATGGATTGTGAAGTTTTTTTAAATCGGGACAAAAAAAATCTTTTGCCTCATCAAAGGTCGTGATGCCTCTTAGCACGAGTAACTTTGCAATTACAGTATTTACATTGAGTTGTTTTGCTAGATTATCTACGATTTGAGTTTTATTAACAGACTTTAAGTTCCAACGCATTTGCTATTTTTTTGAAAGCATAAAGATAGTGAAAAACGTTTGAGCGTGCAATATAAAGTCTATTCAATGGAGTGTCTTAGAAAATGAATTTTAAATCTAATAAATGATGAATTTCTTTTATTTCTAAATGCTGTGTTTGTTTTTTAGGGTTAAAATAAATGGCATCCATCCCAGCATTTAAAGCACCTTGAATATCTGCAATCAAATTATCTCCAATCATAACAGAGGTTGCAGGAGATGCTTTTGCTTGCTCAAGAGCAAACTGAAAAATTTTAAGGTCAGGTTTTTTTGCATTTGCCAATTCAGAAGTAGTAACTGTTGTAAAGTATTTTAATAAATTGGTGTTTTCGAGCTTTTTTTGCTGTACGTGATGCGGTCCATTGGTAATAATGTGTAAGCGATATTTTTTTGCAAGATAAATCAATATCTCTTCTGCACCTTCATATACACAAGTGTATTTGGTGAGGTTTTCGAGAAAAAAATTAGATATAAATTCTATGGTTTCGTCTGATATTGTTTGATTTATTTTATCAAAACTTTCTTTTAGTCGTATATATCTTAGTTCTTTTCTGCTGATTTCGTTTCTTGCAAATTTTTGCCAATAGTATTCGTTAATAGGATTGAAATGGTAAAGAAAAGCATCAAGAGTATCAAAACCAAGCAAGCCGAAAACTTCTGCAAAAGTACGGCTTGCGTTTTGGTCAAAGTCGTATATTGTGTGATCCCAATCGAAAAAAATATCTGTAGTAAAATGCATTATTTAGAACTTGTAATTGCTGCATTTTCAATGTGATAAATCCAATCGTCTACATTTTTGTCGTTGTATCTAAACGTACCTTCAATGGTTACATATAAATCTGTTTTCAATCGAGGAGTAGTTCCCTTAAATTTAATTCCCATAATGGTTTCTGGACCAGCATTTCCACAAAAAAAACATTGAGCAAATACATTTTTACTTAAAGCATAAGTCTTATTGTCGATAGGAACAATAAATCCTTCAGCCTTGATTTTTTTTCCTTGTAATTTTTTCAAAGATTCGTTGATTACAGGATACATAACTTCCCCGTATTTTGGATCTTTTTTCTTGCTGAAACTTATTTTACCAAGCATACTCCACGTTACTTTTGTGAAGTTTTGGTATAAAGTATGACCTTTATCTACAATGTTTTCTGGAAATGAAAAACTCATAGAGATTATTCCTAGTAAAGCGAGTGCAATTATTTTTTTGTTAAGCATTGGCTAGTGTTTTAGAGATGTTTATTCGATATGCTTTTACTGCTGGTATTATTGCTGCAAGACAACCTATTAATAGCGTTAGTAGCAATAATAAACCTTCTTTTTCCCATATAAATTCAAATGGTTTGAAAACGATTTTAAATTCTTGTTCGGTAGAAAAAGAAAGTATATATAAAGCAATTCTACCAAAAATAATACCAAGTATAAAGCCGATTACGCATAAAAATAGACTTTCAATGAGTACCAAGTAAAGCAATTGTATGCGTGTTGCTCCGTTGATACGCAACAAAGCAAATTCGTATTTGCGTTCTTTCAATCTGTTGTATAAAGCGATAAATATACTTATACCCGAAATTATCATGATGCCATAAGCGAGATAAGACAAGGCTTGTAGTCCGATACCGAAGAGAGAAAACAAACGATTAACTTCGAGAATAGGAGAGGCTGCTTGCATATCTGTGTTTTGAGGAATGAGTCTTTGCCACGTCATAATTGCAGGTTTGTTTTTCATTTTTATTAATACTGCAGTTATTTCTTTGTGGCTATCTTCATTATGGTGTTCATGTGCAAGGTCGTGTGTGTCTTCATCTTCATCTTCATGTACATGTACATGTTCGTGCTCGTGCATATGCCAAACAGATGAGATATTAGACAAGATGAGGTAGTCAATTACTTTTCCAGTAGGTTCTGCAATCCCCACAATTGTATAGGGATGGTCTTCGTGTTTCTCCCCTTCTTCAGATTCTCCATGATTTCCAATAATTTGATCTCCGATTTTCAATTGTAGCGTTTTAGCAACTTCTGCTCCAATTACTACTTCAAAATCAGAAGTGAAAACTCTTCCTTCTGCAATTTTACTACCGTAGTGCGAAAGATAATCTTCATTGGTACCAACAATTCTATACCCTCGATAATTATCTCCATAGGCTAAAGGTATTGCTCTGTCAACAAAAGGATTGTTCATCCATTGTTGAGCTTGATCAAATGAAATGTTTCCTGGTGGAGCATCTATTTGATAAACAGAAGATAGTACTAGTTGTAAAGGACTTCCTTTAGCTCCTAAAACCAAGTCGATATTATTCATTGATGAAGAAAATTGTTCTTCAAATTGCTTTTGTAATAGGATTAATACCGAA
>JBHBEQ010000047.1:0-4322 GCA_041785575.1 Flavobacterium sp. | reverse complement strand
ATTAAAGCAAAGATAGCAAACTTTATCCATTCAGAGTGAGAGAAAGGGGGACATTGTCTCTCTTTCCTCTCTGAAAAATAAATGTTTTTATTGCTTATTATCCGCACCCAAAAAGTTGCATTTATAAGTTGAACTCAAGAATTTATAGATTTTCAAATATAACTTTTTTTTATTAATATCAAAAAACTAAACGATATTTATTCTTTTTTTTTATTTTGTATTATTCTAAATTATACTACATTTGCATTAATTAAAAACACAATAATAAATGAAAAAATTAATATTAGGACTCGGATTGTTTACTGCAGTTACTTTTGTTGCGTGTAATAGCAATGACGACACTACAATTACAAAAGAAACAAACAAACTTGTAGGAAGCTGGGAAGCAAGTAAATTGAAATATACCATTCCAACTGGTCAAACAATGGAGCACGATTTCAGTGCAATTAAACAAGGGTGTGCTGTAGACGTTATTACTATCGCAACAGACAACACTGCCGTACTTGCTGAAGAATCAAAAGCAGATTCTACTTCTCCTTGTACTGCACAAACAACTAATGGTACCTGGACTGATGAGAAAATTACCTTTGGTGAATCTGAAAGAACAGTCGTTTCTGTCGATGACTCTTCATTGGTATTGAGATACAGCTTTCAATACGGAACATATACAACAGATATAGATGTTACTTACGCAAAAAAATAAATATATAAAGACCGCCACTGGCGGTCTTTTTTTTTAATTCAATTATCTTTACAAAAACAAATAGAAGAATATGAGTTTCCCAACAGATTTAGAAATCGCTCAAAGTGCCGATATCAAACACATAAGAGAAATAGCTGATAAAATAAACATCGATAGAGATAATTTAGAATATTATGGTAAATACAAGGCTAAAATCCCTTTAAATTATATCAATGAAGATCAGATTAAGAAATCCAAATTAATACTTGTTTCAGCCATCAATCCTACTCCTGCTGGTGAAGGAAAAACTACAGTTTCTGTAGGACTATGTGATGGATTAAACAAAATTGGTAAAAAAGCCATTGCTGTACTTCGCGAACCTAGTCTTGGCCCTGTATTTGGTATCAAAGGAGGTGCAGCTGGCGGTGGATATGCTCAAGTAATTCCAATGGTAGACATCAACCTACACTTTACTGGAGATTTTGCTGCAATCGAAAAATCCAACAACTTATTATCTGCTTTAATCGACAATAATTTACAAAACAAAAAGCACTCTCTAAACATTGACCCTCGAACTATTGTTTGGAAACGCGTAATGGATATGAACGATAGAGCTTTGAGACATATCGTTATCGGAATGGGTGGCACAAACAATGGCATCTGCCGTGAAGAAGGATTCAACATCACCCCTGCTTCTGAAATTATGGCTATTCTGTGTCTTTCAAAAGATTTTGAAGACTTAAAAAATAGATTAGGAAATATCTTTGTTGGATACACTTTCGACAAAAAACCTATTTACGCGAGAGATTTAAAAGCTGAAGGGGCTATGGCTATCTTACTAAAAGATGCTATCAAACCAAATTTGGTTCAAACATTAGAAGGCAATCCAGCTATACTACACGGAGGTCCTTTTGCAAATATTGCTCAAGGTACCAATACCATTATTGCTACTAAAATGGGACTTTCTCTCGGAGATTATGTAGTAACAGAAGCTGGTTTTGGTGCAGATTTGGGAGCAGAAAAATTTTTACACATCAAGTGCCACTATGGAAATATCAAACCTGATGCATTCGTAATTGTAACTACTGTTCGCGCCTTGCGTTATCACGGAGGTGCAGTAAAAGGTGAATACGAAAACCCTAATTTAGAAGCTGTAAAAAAGGGAATTGAAAACCTGAAAAAACACATTGAAAACGCTTTTAAACTCGGTTTAAAACCAACTATTGCTATTAATCATTTTGCAAATGATGCAGAAGATGAAATTCATTTCATCCAAGAAGAATGCAATAAACTAAACGTTAAAGCAATTCTTGCAGATGAATTTACAAAAGGTGGTGAAGGAATGAAAGAAATCGCTAAAGCCGTAGTAGATAGCATAGAAAACGATGGCAATGATTTCCAGCCATTATATGACGTTAACGACTCTATCGAAAATAAAATTGAAACTATCGCAAAAGAAATTTATGGGGCTGATGGAGTTAATTTTTCTCAAAAATCAAAATCTCAACTTAAAACTATTTACGATTTAGGTTTTGACAAACTTCCTATTTGTATGGCAAAAACCCAAAAATCTCTCTCTGACGATGAGAAAAAAATCGGTAAGCCTACAAATTTCAAAGTAACTGTAAGAGAATTTGAATTTGCTGCAGGTGCTGGATTTATCATTCCAATTTTAGGAGATATGATGCGTATGCCAGGACTGCCGAACATTCCTGCTGCCGAAGGAATGGACATCGACAAAAACGGTGTTATAACAGGATTAAGCTAATAAAAACATAGAGACTTATCTAATAAAAGACAAGTCTCTTTTTTTATTCTATATTTTAATCAATATTTCATTTTATCCATCTACTCTCAAAATTATTTAGTAACTTGGCTCATCTTTTCAATCCATTTGATATGATAAGCACTAAGGACCTTCAATTTTCGTATAACGGAAAACATACTTTCATTTTCCCTGATTTACATTGTCAACCAGGAGAAACTCTTTTGATTACAGGAAATTCTGGAACAGGAAAAACTACTCTACTACATTTATTAGGTGGATTACTCGTTCCGAAAAACGGAATTGTAAATATCAATGGGGTAGATTTTTCTAAACTTTCGCAAAAAGACAGAGATGTATTTCGCGGAAAAAACATCGGAATGATTTTACAGAAATCTTATTTCATCGAATCATTAAACGTCTTAGACAACATTGTCCTCGCGTCTTGGCTTGTTCAGAAAAAGAAAGCTGTTGAAAGAGCTGAAGAACTATTGAAAAAACTTGACGTAGATCAACACAAATATAAAATGCCTTCGGAACTGAGTGTTGGGCAACAACAACGAGTAAATATCGCAAGAGCTTTAATCAACGAACCTAAAATCTTGTTGGCTGATGAACCGACTTCAAGTCTTGATGATGAAAACGCAACCGTTGTTAGTGGATTATTACAACAATTAGCCTCTGAACAAAATGCAGCATTGCTCATTGTTACTCACGATCAACGTTTAAAAAATATTTTTCCTAACCATATTCAACTATAATTATGATCAGAAAAATAGCTTGGAAAAACATTTGGTTTAAACCTTTAAACACTACTTTAAGTATATTATTACTTTCTGCTTCGGTTTCTATCATTTCGGTATTAATCCTATTACAAAAGCAATTTGAAGAACAATTTTCTTCATCAATGAACAATATTGACTTGGTTTTGGGAGCTAAAGGAAGTCCTTTACAATTAGTACTATCTTCTGTTTATCAAATAGATGCACCACCAGGAAACATTTCATTTGATCAAGCTCAACAATGGATGAACAATCCTTTTGTGGATAAAGCAATTCCTTTAGCGTATGGAGATAATTATCGCGGGTATAGAATTGTTGGTACCAATGAAGATTATCTTACACACTACGGTAGTAAAATTGCAGAAGGAAAGGTTTTCACTTCTGATTTTGAAGTAGTAATTGGAGCTGAAATTGCTAAAACGCTACAATTGAAAATTGGAGATCAAATTATTGGAAGTCACGGAGAATCGAAAGAAGGAGAGAAACACGAAGACCATCCCTATACGATTGTGGGTATTGCAGAACCTACTGGAAAAGTAATTGACTACCTCATCTTGTCTAATATCTCTTCTGTTTGGCATATGCACGAACACGAGCACGAACATGTACATAACGATGAAGACACACACGACCTTGCACATGAACACCATAATGAAGATAGCCACAAAGAAATAACTGCAGTATTGATAAAAATGAAAAACAAGCCTGCAATTATGACGTGGCAAAGACTCATTCCTCAAAATACAGATATGCAAGCAGCCTCTCCTATTCTCGAAGTTAATCGTTTGTTTTCTCTCTTCGGTATCGGACTCCAAGCCTTGTCTTATCTCGCTTATGGCATTATGATAATTTCGGGTATAAGTATATTTATCGCTTTATACAACAGATTGAAAGAACGCAAATACGAATTTGCTTTGTTGCGTATCAACGGAGCAACTCGCATACAATTACTTTATTTGGTACTTATTGAAAGTCTATTTTTATGCGTAATCGGCTTTATACTTGGTATTATTTTTGGTAGAATTGCTTTATATATACTTTCTTTTTCTACCGAACAAGAATTTAAAATCGTTTTCAAACCATTTGAATTTAT
>JBHBEQ010000046.1:0-7450 GCA_041785575.1 Flavobacterium sp. | reverse complement strand
CTTTTGAAAATATGAAGCTTCTTAGGGAATGGCTTTACGAAACCTTAAACGCCATGGACAATCAAAAAGTAAAATCAATTACTTCTAATCATCATTACATTAAAATATTTATGAGTGTTTTTATGGTTTAATTGGTATTAATTAGACCATATACCGTTTTTCATTTTGCAACTTAATAGTCTATCAATAAATTCAAACACATTTATGTTATCATAGCTGATTGCTCAAAACTGCTTGATATATTTAGAGTATGACAATATTTTATCTTCTTCTCCCTTGTTGTTGGATAAATTTTTCCAATTCTCTTTTGCTTGAAGTATATGATAATATATCAACAACCTCATAGTACATCTGCGGATTCACACATTGATTATACATTTCTTTTGCCAAAACTAATCTGTTTTTATCAAAAGATAATAATCTCATCAAACCTGCAACTTGCGAAGCTGAAAAATATCTATTCATTGCCATTGTACGAATACTTCTCAAACGATCATCATCAAAAGAAGAAGTTCTGTTTATATATCGAATCATATCATTGTATTCACTTTGTGATATTTCTGCAGGATAATAGCTTCCATTATACTGCCCTATACCAATAGAACTGAACACTTCAAACAATCCTGCGTTTTTCTGAAATTCAAGATTTATCACTCGATTGTTTTGTACAATAATATTTGCTTGATATATCAAATAACCATCTTCATATATTGACAATAGATTTCTTCCCATTGGCAAATCGAAAAAATGAAATTTTCCATAAGGAGATACCATCATTTGATTATTTATTTCTACCGCATAAAATCCATAGTCTAGAATACTCAGCCTCATTTCAGCACCTTCGAAACGATTGTTAACATACCGAGGAATAACGGTCCTTCTGTTATTATTCATTACTCCTTTTGTTGCTTTATCTTGAGATGAATTGTTCCCTCGTCTATATCTCTCAACATTCAACTCTGTTTTACCAGAACGTGCTTGCATTTCATTTTTTATCAATGTGCGTTCTTGAGAAAAAATACTCATATACACAAACATCATAATTATAAGTGTAATTTTTTTCATATCTAAAAAATTTAAATATTAACTACTAATTTCTCAACTCATAAAGATAAAATCAGAAACTATGCCACACTTTGCACAAGACTATTTCTTTCTTTATAACTAAACAATGTTAGATTTTGTAATCAAACGTTCTTTAGGAATGAAAAGCAACCAGATTACAACAATCAATGTTAAGAAAAAAGGATAAAACGCAAATGTAATTAGTGTATCAAACCCTACTTTGTGATTGCTCAATTCTATCAATAGCAATACTTGAGCACCATAAGGTAAAAGCCCTTGAAACACAAAAGAAAAAATATCTAATATTGCAGCTGTTAAACGAGTAGAAAGTTTGTATTCATCTTTGATGACACTTGCTATTTTTGATGAAATAATAATTGCTATTGTATTATTTGCCGTAGCAATATCAACCAAACTCACCAAACCTCCTACTCCTAAAATAGCTGATTTCGGACCTTTAATTACTTTTTGAATGATGTTCAATATATACTGAACTCCTCCTGCCTGCTCTATCATAGCAGCCAAACCCCCAGTGAGCAAAGACAGCAAGAAAATTTCATTCATTTCTGTAAATCCTTCATATACTGCTTTTGATAAAATTAAAAAGTCCATATCAACATAGATTACTCCTAATACAGCAGTTGTTAATACTCCAATAAGCAATACTAAAAACACGTTGATACCAAAAAAAGCCAATAAAATCACCAACAAATAAGGAATTATCAAAGTATAATTGATATCGTGTAATGGCATAATATTACCAACTACAACGGCTGATTCTGCAAAAAAATAATAACAAAAACCTGTTAAAGCAGCTGCGGGAATGGCAAATTTTAAATTTTCATAAAATTTACCTTTCATAGAACAACCTATTGTTTGTGTTGCTGCAATGGTAGTATCTGAGATCATCGATAAATTATCCCCAAACATAGCACCACCGAGTAAAGCTGCAGCAATAAAAGAATGGCTTATTTGATAATTTTGACTAAATCCGAAAGCTATTGGAGCAATAGTAACGATAGTACCTACTGATGTTCCACTTGCCAAAGAAATAAATGAAGCTATCACAAATATTCCTAGTGGAATGTATTGTATAGGTATAATTTGTATACTCCAATTTACAATTATATCAACACAACCAATATTCTTAGACAATGTAGCAAAGGCACCTGCCAAAAGGTATATGATACACATCGTAAGTATATTTGCATTTCCACAACCTGCTATAAATGTGTTTATATTATCTGAAAATTTATTCCTAAACAATAAAAAAGCAGAAATTATTCCAATCAAAACAGCAATGGGTGATGGAATGGCATAAAAGTCTTGATAATATAGTCCAAAACCTATAAAACTACAGACAAAAAAAAGTAAGGGTAAAATACTAATAAAAGAATTTTTGCTATTCATTTTTGTATCATTTTAAATTAAACATTGTTAAAATCAAAAATCTTATACAAAAATTGCATAGCAATCAACATTTTTTCCACAAATGGCTTATCGTTTTAGCACCTTGCTTGTTGTTGCAGGTTGCTACCTATTCTTATTAGGATTCTTGATAATTTGAATACAAATATAATTATTTTTTCATATTTTACTAATTTAAATAAAAAAAAGGATTGTTTTTTCAACAATCCTTTCTTTATATTAGCATACTAAAAATTAACCTAGTACTTCTTTAACTTTTTTACCGATTTCAGCAGGTGAATCTACTACGTGGATTCCGTTTTCTCTCATAATACGTTTTTTAGCTTCAGCAGTATCATCAGCTCCACCTACAATAGCTCCAGCGTGTCCCATAGTGCGTCCTTTAGGAGCTGTTTCACCAGCGATAAATCCGATTACAGGTTTTCTGTTTCCATCAGCTTTAATCCAACGAGCTGCATCAGCTTCTAATTGTCCACCGATTTCTCCAATCATAATGATAGCTTCTGTTTCAGGGTCATTCATCAACAATTCTACAGCTTCTTTAGTTGTAGTTCCGATGATTGGGTCTCCTCCAATACCGATTGCTGTGGTAATTCCCATTCCTTGTTTTACTACTTGATCAGCTGCTTCGTAAGTAAGTGTTCCTGATTTTGATACGATACCAACTTTTCCTTTTTTGAAAACAAAACCTGGCATAATACCAACTTTCGCTTCTTCTGGAGTGATTACCCCTGGACAGTTAGGCCCTACCAAACGACAATCTCTTGATTTTACATAGTCATACGCTTTCACCATATCAGCTACAGGAATACCTTCTGTAATACAAATAATCACTTTAATTCCTGCTTCTGCAGCTTCCATAATAGCATCTGCAGCAAATGCTGGCGGTACAAAGATGATAGATGTATCTGCTCCTGCTTGCTCTACAGCATCTTTTACGGTGTTAAATACAGGTTTTTCTAGGTGAGTAATTCCTCCTTTTCCTGGAGTTACACCTCCAACTATATTTGTTCCGTATTCAATCATTTGAGAAGCGTGAAATGTTCCTTCACTTCCTGTAAATCCTTGTACGATTATCTTAGAATCTTTATTTACTAATACACTCATAAAAATTTGTTTTTATCTTTTATGCTACAAAAATAGTTTATTTATAGCTTGTTTTGAAATTTTTTTAAAAAAAAATTAATTCATTAACTGACTCATTTGATAGCCTCTTATTATTTTTCCTTCTTCTACTTCAAAATTTGCCATAAATACAGCTAGAACAAGTTCTTCATCGGGATTTTCTAAAGTACGAACGTAATAAACATATCGAATATGTACTTTATTTTCTTGAACTATTGTTTCATTGACTTCTGCTCTCAAAGTAAAATAAGATTGACGCAAATCTTTTGACAAAGATAAGATGTCATAGTAATCTAAAAATACAATTCCTTTTGAACTATGCCATTCCAACACAAAGTCTTCACTAAATGTATCTTGACAATATGCTTTGTTGAGAATACCTGCAGAAGCAAAAAACTTATGTACTAATTCTCCTGGATTTGTTTGCATCATTTTGATAGTTTTTTAACTTCAACCATTTGTTTGTATTTCGTTCTTGCCTCTTCGGCTGGAGAACCGAAATAAGTCGTGTTTCCTTCGAGACTCTTTGTCACACCTGTTTGACCAAGTATGATTGCTTTTTCTCCAATTGTTATTCCACTAGTTGTTCCTACTTGCCCCCAAATAGTAACCTCATCGCGAACTACTACACATCCAGCTATTCCTGATTGTGCAGCTATCAAGCATTTTTTACCTATAATTGTATCGTGTCCAATATGCACTTGATTGTCAATTTTTGTACCTTCTTCCACAGTAGTATCTCCAGTAACACCTCTGTCTATGGTACAAAGCGAACCTATATGCACTTTATCCTTTATAATGACTCTACCTGATGAACGCAATTGATCAAAGCCTTCAGGTCTTTTCTTATAATAAAATGCATCTGCACCTAATACTGTTCCAGAATATATGATTACATCATTTCCAATCTCACAGTAATCTCCAATAACAACATTTGGATAAATAATACAATTCTTTCCTATTTTTACGTGGTTTCCGATAAAAACATTAGGCATGATAACTGTATGTTCGCCAATTTCTGCAGTTTCTGAAACTGGACTGCTGGTAGGTATAAATGGTCGAAAATAAGCACTTAATTTATTAAAATCTCTAAATGGGTCATCAGAAATCAACAATGCTTTTCCCTTTGGGCATTCTACCTCCTTATTTATCAAAATAACTGATGCTGGAGATTGAAGTGCTTTATCATAATATTTTGGATGGTCAACAAAAACAATTTCACCCTCTTTAACGACGTGAATTTCATTCATTCCGTCTATAGGAAAATCGGATGCACCTATGTAGGTACATCCAATAATTTCCGCTATTTCACTTAAGGTATGTTGTTTTGAAAAACGCATAAATTATTCTTTGATTCGCTCTTGATATGAACCTGTTGCTGTATCAATCTTAATTTTATCTCCTTCATTGATAAACAACGGTACATTTACAGTAGCACCTGTTTCTACTGTAGCAGGTTTTGTTGCGTTTGTAGCAGTATTTCCTTTTACTCCTGGCTCTGTATAAGTTACCTCTAAGATAACAGAAGCTGGCATATCTACTGCCAATGGCATTTCAGTTTCTGCATTGATCTGAACCATTACATTTTCTCCTTCTTTCAACAATTCAGGAGCATCTAAAACATCTCTATTTAATGTAATTTGTTCAAAAGTTTCAGTATTCATAAAATGAAAATCATTTCCTTCTGCATATAAATACTGGAATTTGTGCGTTTCTACACGAACTACATCAATTTTGTGTCCTGCTGAAAAGGTATTTTCTAATACTTTTCCATTAGTTACACTTTTCATTTTTGTACGAACAAACGCAGGTCCTTTTCCTGGTTTTACGTGTAAAAATTCAATGATTTTGTAAATATCATGGTTATACTGAATACATAATCCATTTCTAATATCAGCTGTTGTTGCCATAAAATTGTTTTGTTTTATTATTTATTATAATTGATTAATTCCCATATATCCTTTCATAATCCCGCGAGAAGAATTGCGAACAAATTGAATTATTTCATCTCGTTCGGGTGTAGCTTCCATTTCTGCTTCAATTATGGTAAGAGCTTGCGTATTGTTGTAATTTTTTTGGTATAAAATTCTATAAATATTTTGAATTTCTCTAATTTTTTCTGTCGAAAAACCTCTTCTTCTCAAACCTACAGAATTTATACCTACATAAGACAATGGTTCTTTTGCTGCTTTGGTATATGGTGGAACATCTTTTCTCACCAACGAACCTCCAGACACCATTGCGTGATCTCCTATGGTAATAAATTGATGAATTGCAGACAATCCTCCAATAACTGCATGATTACCAATAGTAACGTGTCCTCCAAGAGCTACCCCATTTACGATAATAGCATTGTTTCCTATGACACAATCGTGTGCTACGTGTGCGTAAGCCATAATCAAACAATTTTCTCCAACTACAGTTTTTCCTGAAGCTTTTGTTCCTCTATTAATAGTTACACATTCTCTAATAGTGGTATTATCACCTATGATTGCAAGTGTTTCTTCTCCTCCAAACTTCAAATCTTGAGGTACAGCAGAAATTACTGCTCCTGGAAAAATTGTACAATTTTTCCCAATACGAGCCCCATCCATTATGGTTACGTTTGATCCAATCCAAGTACCTTCTCCTATTTCTACATTATTATGAATAGTAGTAAAAGGCTCTATCACAACGTTTTTTGCAATTTTTGCCCCTGGATGAACATATGCTAACGGTTGATTCATTTTTCAGTATTTTATTCTACTTGTTTTACAATTTGTGCCATCAATTCTGCCTCAGCAATCAACTTTCCATTGGCATACGCACTTCCTTGCATATGACAAATTCCTCTGCGTATTGGTGACAATAAATCCAATTTAAATATTAATGTATCACCTGGTAATACCTTATGTTTAAATTTCACATTGTCAATTTTCATAAAATACGTCAAATAATTTTCAGGATCAGGAACTGTACTCAAAATTAATATCCCTCCTGTTTGAGCCATTGCTTCTACCATTAATACACCTGGCATAACTGGAGCTCCTGGAAAATGTCCTTGAAAAAACGATTCATTCATTGTTACGTTTTTCAACCCAACCACATGTTTATCTGATAGCTCTAAAATCTTATCTACCAACAACATTGGATATCTGTGAGGTAACATTTTTTGAATTTGTACTACATCCATCAATGGTTCTTTTGACAAATCAAAAACTGGCACTTGATTGCGACGTTCGTCTTTTATAATTTTTGCCATTTTTTTTGCAAATTGTGTATTTACAAAATGTCCTGGCTTATTAGCAATAATTTTCCCTCTAATTCTAGTTCCGATTAACGCTAAATCTCCAATAACGTCTAACAATTTATGACGTGCTGCTTCGTTTGGATAATGCAACGTTAGGTTATCTAAAATTCCATTAGGTTTTACAGAAATATTTTCTTTGTTGAAAGCCTTTTTCAAACGCTCCATTGTTTCGTTTGATATTTCTTTATCAACATAAACAATGGCATTATTTAAATCACCACCTTTGATTAATCCGTGTGCTAATAATGTTTCTAGTTCGTGTAAAAAACTAAATGTTCGTGCATTTGCTATTTCGCTCTTGAATTCTGAAATATTCTTTATGGCTGCATTTTGAGTTCCCAAAACTTTTGTACCAAAGTCAACCATTGTAGTTACTTGATATTCATCTGCAGGCATTAAAATAATTTCACTTCCTGTACGCTCATCTACGTATGAAATTACTTCTTTTACAATATATTCGTCTCTTTCTGCATCTTGTTCTACAATTCCTGCACTTTCTATAGCTTCAACAAACGGCATTGAAGAACCATCTTTGATTGGTGG
>JBHBEQ010000045.1:0-4112 GCA_041785575.1 Flavobacterium sp. | reverse complement strand
TCTCTATCTCTAGCTGCACTTTCTGATAGTTTTTGAATTTCTTTATTAAACTGTTCGTCACGGACTTGTTTCAGGATTTCGGCAAAGCCAGATTCGTCTATTTTGAAAGCCTTTTGGCAATTAGGGCATTTAATTTCGTTCATATTTATATATATTTATTGATTAGTTAAATAACTTCAGCAACTACAAAAGTACTACCTCCAACATAAATAAAATCTTCAGGTGTCGCTTTGTTTTTAGCTTTTTCAAAGGCATCTTTTACAGAATTGCAGATTTCACCCTTGAAACCAAAATTAATCATTTTATCATATAGTTCTTTTGCATCTAATCCTCTCGGAACATCTGGTTTTGCAAAAAAGTAATATGCTTCTTTTGGAAGATATTCTACTATAGAATTTAAATTTTTGTCGTTTACTATACCGAAAACAAAATATAAATTGTTGTACTTATGTTGTTTTACTTGCTGCATAGTTTGTAGCAAACCATCTTTGTTGTGCCCTGTATCGGCAACAGTCAAGGGAGCGTGATTGAGAATTTGCCAACGCCCGAGCAAATTGGTGTTTTTTATTACATTTTTCAAACCATTTGTTACATTATCTTCTGAAATTTCAAAGTGTTTTTTTAGATGTTTAATTGCAAGTTGAGCTGTAGCAGAATTGTATTTTTGATAAATACCCGCTAAATCTGTTTCTTTTTTAGGAATATTTTCTTCAGAAACAAAGTATATTGGCGCATTTTCTTTTTTCGCTTTTTCGATAAAGACATTACGTGTTTCTGGAATATCTTGTCCAATGATGGCAGGAGTGGAAGCTTTGATAATTCCAGCTTTTTCAAAAGCTATTTTTTCGAGCGTGTCTCCCAACATACCTTCGTGGTCAAAACCAATGTTTGTAATGACAGATAGAAGAGGGGAAATGACATTGGTAGAATCTAAACGACCACCCAAACCAACTTCGATAACAGCTACATCTACCTTTTTCTTAGCAAAGTAATCAAATGCTAAACCAACAGTCATTTCAAAAAAACTTAAATGATGTTGTTCGAGAAAGTTTTTATTGTTGTTTATAAAAGAAATAACGTTTTCTTTTTCAATAGTTTTTCCATTAATTTTTATTCGCTCTCTAAAGTCTTTAAGATGTGGCGAAGTGTAAAGACCTACTTTGTATCCTGCTTCTTGAAGAATGGAAGCAATCATAGAAGAGGTAGAGCCTTTTCCATTGGTTCCGGCTATGTGAATAGATTTAAATTTGTTTTCTGGATGATTGAGATGTTGCATCAATGCGATGGTATTGTTTAAATCCTTTTTATACGCATCACTTCCTATTCTTTGATACATTGGTAATTGAGCAAACATCCAATCTAAAACCTCTTGATATTCCAACATTAATATGAATTTTATTTTTTTTGTAGATAAATTTTTTATTACTTCGCATACTTAATACAATATTAAGTATCTTTACTACAAAATTCAACATTTAAAATTAATTAAAACTTATATGAGTACATTTTTTTGCAAGTAGCAACGGATTCCATTACGGCAATATCAAATAGTGTTGCAGAACCAACAGTTGCACAAAACGAATTATCACTATTTGAATTTGTTCTTAAAGGAGGGGTGTTTTTGGTTCCAATTGTTTTGTTGTTTGTTTACACTATTTATTTGATGATAGAGCGTTATTTGTTTATAAATAAAACAGCTAAAAATGATAAAAATCTATTATCTACAATTAATCACCAGTTGAGTAGTGGGAATTTAGATATGGCTATCTCAACAACAAAGTCTACAAATACAGCTCAAGCTAGAATTTTAGAAGAAGGACTTTTAACAGTAGGAAGACCAATTTCTGAAATTGAATCGAATATGGAAATGGTTACAAATATCGAAATTGCTACAATGGAGAAAAAGATGAACCATTTGGGTACGATTGCTGGTGTAGCGCCAACATTAGGTTTCGTTGGTACTATTTCTGGAGTTATCAAAATTTTCTATAATATTTCCATTACAGAGAATATTAGTATTGCGAATATTTCTGGAGGTTTATACGAAAAGATGATTAGTAGTGGAGCAGGACTTGTAGTAGGTATTATTGCTTATGCAGCTTACCATGTTCTTTCTGGGAAAATAGATAATTTTGCTTTACAAGCACAAAAAAATATCTTGTATTTTATTAACATAATCCAAAGACCAAATGGCAATAAAGCGAACTAAAAGATTCCATGCAGAGATAGCAACCTCTTCGTTGAGTGATATTATGTTTTTCTTGTTGTTGTTTTTCATTATTATTTCAACTTTGGCTAATCCAAATGTGATAAAAATGACTTTGCCTAAGGCTTCTTCAACAGAAAAAACAGGAAAATCTTTAATTTCGCTTTCGGTTACGGAGGATAAAAGGTACTTTATAGATAAAGATGAAGTAGCTCCTGAACAGTTAGAAAGTATGTTGCTTGCTAAGCTTGGAGAAGATAAAGAACAAACGGTTGTAGTGCGTATTCCACACAATCTACACGTTCAAGATTTGGTTAGTGTCTTAGAAATAGGAGTAAAAAACAAATTAAAATTTGTCATCGCTACAAGTAAATAAAAAAAAACCGTCATTTGACGGTTTTTTTTATTAATTATTATTTATTGTTTGAATTAGTTGTTGTTTATCGACTAACTCTTGGGTTCCACTAACAAGGTTTTTAAGTAAGAATTTGTTTTGTTCCATTTCCGAAGAACCTACAATAACAGCAAAAGGAATTCCTAATTTATCTGCATATTGGAATTGCTTTCCAATTTTTGCTTTATCTGGATATAATTCGGTTTTAATATTTAGTTTTCTCAATTCGTTGATGATTGGAAAAACATATTCTACTTCCTTATCGCCAAAATTTAAGAATAATACTTTCGAAGAAGCAGTAACTGTTTCAGGGAAAAGATTCAACTCTTCTAAAACTAAATAGATACGGTCTAATCCGAATGAAATACCTACACCACCCATATTTTTCAATCCAAAAATACCAGTCAAATCATCGTATCTTCCACCACCACCGATAGAGCCTAATTTCACTTCTTTAGGAGCGGTTACTTCAAAAATAGTTCCCGTGTAGTAGTTCAATCCTCTCGCTAATGTAACGTCTAAGTTCAAAATAGCAGATTCTAAACCTAACTTTTCGATTGTTTCACAAATAAATCGCAATTCTTCTACACCTTTTTTACCTTCTTCAGAATTTTGAAGCATCGAGTAAAGTTGATCTAATTTTTCAGATAACGTACCAGAAAAGTGAAATAAAATTTCTATTTTTTGAATAGCTTCTTCACTAATTCCCTTATTCAACATTTCTGCTTTTACACCATCTTCTCCAATTTTATCTAATTTGTCTAATGCAACAGTAAAATCGATAAGTTTATCACTAGCTCCAATTACATCAGCTATACCAGAAAGTATTTTTCTGTTGTTTATTTTAATGGTTACACCTTTTAAGTTCAATGAGTTAAAAACAGCATCGTATAATTGAATCAACTCAATTTCTTGCCAAAGAGAATTAGATCCAACAACATCGGCATCGCATTGATAAAATTCTCTAAATCTACCTTTTTGTGGATTATCTGCTCGCCAAACAGGTTGCATTTGATACCTTTTAAAAGGGAATGTCAATTCGTTTTGGTGTTGAACAACAAAACGAGCAAATGGAACAGTTAGATCATAACGCAAGGCTTTCTCAGAAAGCGAGTTAGAAAAACGTGCTAAATTACCATTTTCTAATGCAGTTAAATCCGCTTTTTTAACCTTATCACCTGAGTTTAATATTTTGAAAATCAAACGGTCACCTTCTTCTCCGTATTTTCCTAATAGTGTTTCAGAATTTTCAAAAGACGGGGTTTCTATAGGGTGAAAACCAAACATTTCAAAATGTTTGCGAATTGTAGCCATAATGTATTGTCTTTTTACTACTTCAATAGGAGAGAAGTCTCTCGTACCTTTCGGAATACTTGGTTTTTGAGCCATATTATAATTGATTTTACAAAGAATTTATTTTTCTACAAATATCTATTTTTATTTTTGTACGATAAAATAATTTGTGTTGATTTGTAACAAAAATAGGAAAAGATACTACCAATAGTTTATGTC